>DAORUG010000014.1:0-33777 GCA_035433125.1 Flavobacterium sp. | reverse complement strand
CTCGGAAATTTCCTTGTCCACATAAACAATAGCATTATTCAAATCTCCTCCTTTGATTAATCCTTCTTCCAGCAAAAATTCTAATTCGTGAAGAAAACTAAAAGTTCTGGAGTCAGCTATTTCTGTTTTGAACTCAGAAATAGATTTCATTGTTGCATTTTGAGTTCCCAAAACTTTGGTTCCAAAATCGACCATTGCAGTTACGCAATAATTATCGCTTGGCATAACCATAATTTCGCTACCCGATTCTTCGTCGGTAAACGAAATTATTTCTTTAACAACATATACATTTCTTTTGGCTTCTTGATCTTGAATACCTGCTTTTTCAATAGCTTCAACAAAATATTTAGAAGAACCATCCATAATAGGAAGTTCTGATGCGTCTAATTCTATGATGATATTATCTAAATCGCAACCCACTAATGCCGCCAAAACGTGTTCAGGAGTTTGAATTTTAACTCCTAATTTTTCTAAATTAGTTCCTCTTTGTGTGTTTACAACATAATTGGCATCGGCTTCAATAACAGGTTGTCCCTCTAAATCCTTTCGAACGAAAGTAAAACCATTATTAATTGGAGCAGGTTTGAAAGTCATTGTCACTTCTTTTCCTGTGTGTAATCCAACTCCGGTTAGTGAAATTTCTGTTTTGATAGTCTTCTGTTTAACCATTGTTTGCTTTTTTTTGGTTTAATATTTCTTTTTTTAATTCTTCTAATTCTGTAACTATTTTTGGCAAATTCTTGAAATGAACATACGATTTACTAAAATCATTGTATCCAAATGTGGGACTTCCTTGCAAAATTTCGTCGTCTTTTACATTGCGAGCCACTCCTGATTGTGCTTGAATTTTGACATTATTTCCAATGGTCAAATGCCCAACAATACCTACTTGCCCACCAATCATGCCGCTTTTTCCAATTTTTGTAGAACCTGCGATTCCTGTTTGAGCAGCAATAACGGTATTCTCGCCAATTTCTACATTATGTCCAATCTGGATTTGATTGTCGAGTTTCACTCCTTTTCTAATAATAGTAGAACCCATTGTGGCTTTATCAATCGTTGTGTTGGCTCCAATATCAACATTATCTTCGATAACTACATTTCCTATTTGAGGAATTTTTGTGTAAGTTCCATCTTCATTTGGTGCAAAACCAAAACCATCGGCTCCAATGACTGCTCCAGAATAAATCACACAATTATTTCCTATTACTGTTTCCGAATGGATTTTTGCGCCGGCAAAAATAGTAACATTATTCCCAATTTTCACTCTTTCGCCAATAAAACAATTGGGATAAATTTTGACATCATCGCCTAAAACTACATTTTCGCCAATATAACTAAAGCTTCCCAAATATAAATTGATGCCATATTTGGCGCTTTCCGAAATAAATGAAGGTTGTTCAATACCGATTTTATTCCCTTTTGTAGCTTGATCGTAAAATTCCAATAATTTGGTAAAAGACATATAGGCATCTTCCACTTTTATCAAGGTAGTTTTTAATTCGCTCTCAGGAATGAAGGTATTATTTACTATCGTGATAGTCGCCTGAGTCGAATAAATATAAGGTAAGTATTTAGGGTTTGCCAAAAAACTAATAGATCCTTCGGAACCTTCTTCAATTTTTGACAATTTATAAACTTCGGCTTTTGGATTACCTACGACTTCTCCGCCCAAAACGCCTGCTATTTGTTCTGCTGTAAATTTCATCTTATCGGTATGTATTTTTTATAGGAATAAGATAAAACTCTCCGTTCGATGTCCTACTCAAATTCAATAAAAATGTTTCGCTATGTTTCATCTCGACAAAAATATAAAAAATAGATTTTAAATATAGGTTTTTAAACAAGTTGTTTTGGAAAGCAAAGATAATATTTGGTCACAAATTTAGATAATGACTTCAAATTCAACTGGTCAGATGCTTCGACAACATCCTCAATTGTTCGGTCTTTTTTCAAAATCCGAATGGGTTCTGCTTCTTTGCTATACGCTTGATTCTTTATTTTACCTTTAAAAATAAAATAATTGGTTTCGGCCAAAGTAATATTATTTTCTGCTGCAAACCGTTCTTTTAAATGATGCAAATCTTCAGCAGGCACTTTTTCCTCACTTAATTTAATTTTCAATAAATCCCTGTTGATAATCATTTTACTCAAGGAAGAAAGGATAAAATCGTCTTGTTTTTGCCAGCCTTTCAAAGCGCTAATAATATCAAAATCATCCAATTGAGAAAACAAATCCAAGGTTTCGCTGTCGAAAGTTTCCATCGTAATTTTGTTTTGCATAAAAAAGAGCAAAGGTTCGCTACACGGTAAAACCACTCCTTTTTCGGTCAATTCTTTAGCACGTTTTAGGACTTTCGTCAAAATTAACTCGGCTACCAAACTGGTTTTGTGCAAATACGCTTGCCAATACATCAATCGTCTGGACATCAGGAATTTTTCGACGGAATAAATGCCTTTTTCTTCAATAACCAATACATCATCGACTACATTCATCATCTGAATCAATCGTTCGGAATTGACATTTCCTTCGGCTACACCTGAGTAAAAACTGTCGCGTTTCAGGTAATCCATTCGATCCATATCGAGCTGACTTGAAATGAGTTGCAGCATAAACTTTCGATGGTAATCGCCTTTAAAAACCTTGATAGCTAGACTCAATTGGCCGTCAAACTCTACATTCAATTGCTGCATAAACAACAACGAAATGGCTTCGTGATGCACATCTTCTACAATGCTGCTTTCCATTGCGTGCGAAAAAGGTCCGTGACCAATGTCGTGCAATAAAATGGCAATATACAAAGCATTTTCCTCTTCTTTAGAAATAGAAACGGCTTTGAAACGGAGTGTTTCAACGGCTTTTTGCATAATGTGCATACAGCCCAAAGCGTGGTGAAAACGAGTGTGATTGGCTCCAGGATAGACCAAATAAGACAATCCCATTTGGGAAATCCGTCGCAATCGCTGGAAATAAGGATGCTGAATTAAATCGTAAATTAAGGCATTCGGGATGGTAATAAACCCATAAATGGGATCATTAAATATTTTTAGCTTGTTGATTTCGCTCACTGTACATTGGTTTGAAGTAACAAATATAGGGAAATCTAAAAGGGTATGAAAATTTAATTATTCGAATTTTTTAATAGGCAATAGGAGTTAAAACTATATGAATCTGTGTAGTTCTTTCACCCATTTTTCTCTTTGATACCAATCGTTATACACTAAATAATAATTATCCACTTTGAACTTTCCAAAATTGAAATCCCTGTATTTTTCTAGTATTGCCAAGAGTTTTTCTTTGTTGCTAAATGGTTTTCGGAATCGGACCACGGTGGAATGTGCGGTTTGGATGGAATACCGTTTGTCTATGCTTTGTTCGAGTCCTGAATCTTTGAATTGGGTTCTGAGGTTGTTTCTTAAATCGTTTAGGGAATTTGTATTGGTAAAACCTTGTAGCATTATTGCCGAAGGAGAAGCCGTTACTCCTTGAAAATTGATTTCTATATCACGAATGTTTACCAAGCTTTTTTCTATAATAGCCACATAATCTGGGATAGATATGGATGCTAAATCAAAGTTGTCATAGCACGAAATGATGGACATCACTGTGATATGAATATCTGAATTGGGGTAATAATACTGGTCGGGATCTATTGCTTTGAGTTCGTTTAAGAAGTGCTGAATGGTGTTTTTGGTTTGAAGATCTGGGCGGATTATTAGAGTCAACCCAAATCTATTGTCTGAAATAGAGTCGATTTGGGTGTCGATATGGTAGTTATCGACAACAATCTTTTCTATCGATTCTTTGTAAAGAGTATCGTAATGCTTTTTTAAATCCATTGGTATAATTGAGCTATGCCCTAAGAAGTAATTGGTAATGTTTTTTTTTATTATAATTCTGAATCGTCCTAAAATTTTCGCTCCGCAAAGTCTCCGACTTTGAGGTAGTGATTTTCGGTTTTCAACCGATTTTGTTTTAAATTATTTGATTTTTATATCAGTCGCAGACTGACGAACACATCCTCAAAGTCGGAGACTTTGTGGAGCGATGGTTATTTTTTTGAGAACGCTTCAGCTAGTTGGTATTTTTCTTTTATTATATTTGCCCCTTATATTTTGGATCAAAATCTACCATCCATTCGATACCAAATTTATCTCTAAACATTCCAAAATAGGAACCCCAAGGACTTTCGGCCAAAGGCATTTCAATATTTCCGCCTTCAGAAAGACCATTAAATAGTTTTTCAGCCTCTTCATGAGTTTATGCACTAATTGCTATTTTAGATCTGTTTTCGTTTTCGTTTACTTGTCCCATAATTTCGGGAACATCATTTCCCATTAAAATGTTTTTCCCAATTGGCAAAGCAATGTGCATTATTTTATGTTCTTCGGCTGAGGAAATTGGAAATCCAGGGTCTGATAAGTCTTTGAAACACATCACTTTTGCGAATTCTCCGCCAAAAACTGATTTGTAAAAGTTAAAAGCTTCTTCAGCATTTCCGTTGAAGTTGATGTAAGGATTGATAAGTGCCATAACTTTTATTGGTTTTTAAATTATTTTTCTTTTATCGAAAATCTTTTACTTTCTATTATGCTGATTCAAAGATAGAAAACAAACTTTAATATCCCGCTCCACAATTCAAATAGCTATCAGAACCGACTTTGAGGTAGCGATTCTCGGTATTCAACCAATTTTGTTTTAAATAATACTATTTTTATTTCAGTCAGAGACTGATGAACACATACCTAAAGTCGGAGACTCTGCGGGGCTAGGGCAATTAAAATTATCCATTTTCATACTCTATTCATAACCCCTCATACACTATCCATACTTCAGCTATACAGTATCTATACTCTTGACCCGTCCTAAAATAACTATTGACCCGTCCTATGACCCGTCCTAAAATAACTATACAGATTATTGAATAAATCCTAGTTTAGCTATACAAATATAATTATTAATCCTAAACTTACTATACAGCTGCTTTTTCATAGTTAAAGGTTTTATTATAATTCTTCCATCTTTTCTTCAAGTTCTCGGCTTGTAGATGAGTTTGATTCGGGGTTAGGTAATCGCAACTGGAATGAGGTCTTATTTCATTATAGACTTTAATACTTCGCTTTATCTGATTATAGGTTTGTTCAAAACCTAATTGACTACTATGAAGATTGAACTCTGTTTTAATGATTCCGTTTACACGTTCCGCCAATGCATTTTCATATGGATCTCCATTTTCAGTCATACTAATCCCAATAGCGTTTTGATTTAACAGATTTACATACTGGTGTGAGCAATACTGTGAACCTCTATCTGAATGATGAATGATTGGTTCGTGGTAGATTCTGTTTTTCAAAGCCATTTGTAATGCTTCAATACATCCTTCTGCCATCAAATCATTACGAAAACAATATCCTATAAACTTTCGGGAATAAGCATCGGTGATTAAACTTAAATAACCCCACTGATTTGTTAGTCTAATGTAAGTTATGTCACTTACCCAAACCTGTTCAGGTCTTGTCACTGGCATATTCCGGATTAGATTACTACAAAAGGTGAAAACCGACCTCCACAAGCTCGAAAATGAGTTTTTAACTATCGAAGAGTTTTGTTTGTTTACAAGATTAAAATATGAACAAGTAGCGCATTTGATTTTTGGTTAAAATGCGAAGACAAATCTCCAATTTTTTACCCTATTTTATTCTTAAATCTTAATTTAACTAGTTCATTTTTTAGTCAATTTTCTGTAGAAATTGAATAATTATTCCTATTATTTGGGTATTGAATTTAGATTTAATTTGTTAGAATCACTTGAATCAAATGCTTTGTAAAGCCTTGTTATAGTGCTGATTACAAAAATAAAAAAAATCTTTCTCAACTTAATTAAAAAATAAACCACTGTAAATCAGTAAACTTAGGTTTTTTTAATTTCTACTTCTAGCCCACATTTAGCCTACATTCCTACTATACTGTATAAATTTATTTACAATAGCTGGTTTTAGCTTGTAAATTCCACTTCTGATACATTGGAAGCATTTCATAAAAAAACGTCGTTGTAAAAATTTAGTTCAAATAATATTTGGAAACCTAAAAACTGTTGTTATATTTGCAACCGCTTACCACAAATAAAGGTGGTTTTGGGGAGATACTCAAGCGGCCAACGAGGGCAGACTGTAAATCTGCTGTGTGAACTTCGCAGGTTCGAATCCTGCTCTCCCCACAAAAAAAGTCCTGAGAAATCAGGACTTTTTTTCGTTTACAGACTAAATTTTTAATCCAAAACAAAACTCACACTTACATTAGCAATAATTTCTATTTCGCCAATGGCCAAAGTTTCTCTTGGAGCTGATTCTGCTTTATCCATCGACATCGACTTCATTGCGTACATCCTAGGCTGCGGAATATAACTTTGTGAATTATCTGATATCACTATCGCTTTACCTACTTTTTGTCCCAAAACGGAAACAAAATCTTCGGCTTTTGCTTTTGCCTCTTTTATGGCTAATTTTCGGGCATCGGATTGCAGTTGGAGCATTTTAGAAGACTTGAATTCAACATTGTCTATTCTGTTGATTCCTTCATTAACCAAACCTTCCATTAGCGTATCGTATTTGGATAAATCTTTCAATAGAATTTGAACCGATTGTGTGGCTATATAATTGTATTTCTTTTTTTCATAATCATAATTTGGGTTCAAAGAAATGCGTTGTGTTTGGAAATCCTCCGGAGCAATATTCGATTTCTTGATGAATTTCAATATGGCATCCATCTTTTTGTCATTTTCTCGCTTTACCTCTTCGGCTTTGGTTCCTTTTGTTTCAATAGAAATTGAAAATAACGCTTGGTCCGGGGCCACTTTTACTTTGCCTTCGCCAGAAACATTAATCATTGGAACTTGTTTGTGTTCTTGTGCAAAAGAATTTGCCATAAATACTAAGGCAAGAATTAAAATTACTTTTTTCATTTTTATAAAATTTTATATGTTTTACAATCAGTAGGCAAATCTTGTGCCAATTATAGTTTTCCCATCTTGGTAAGAATAAAAAGGATTACAATTGGGATGGCTAAAAGCAACACCATAAAAGTATTATCAACAAGCATTCCAGGCTCTTTTAGTATTGTTATCAAATACCCACCAATAGCACCTCCAAAATGAGCCGTATGGCCAATGTTGTCATTCTTGGCCTTCATTCCATAAATAGAATACAACAAATAGCCAATTCCAAAAAGATAAGCCGGAATTGGAATTACATAAAACAAGCCCAACATCATGTCGGGTTGTAATAAAATCGCAGAATAAATAATTCCAGTCACCGCTCCTGATGCGCCAATGGCTCTGTAATTATAATCGTTTTTGTGTATTACTAAAGTCAATAAGCTACCAAAAACAAGGCTAATCATGTAAATTAATATAAATGAAAACTCGCCAAAAAAATTAATCACAACAGGTGCAAACATATAAAGTGTGAACATATTGAAAAATAAATGCCCCAAATCGGCGTGTAAAAAGCCTGAAGAAATCATTCGGATTTGTTCTCCAGCACGAATACTGCCGATGTGAAATTCATATTTTCGAAAAAATAACAGGTCATTAAATCCTTTATAACTGAACAAAACAGTTAGGGCAATAATAAAAATTGTACTCATAAATAATTAGGATGTTTTTAAAAATGTAAATCTAATTAATATTTATGGTTATAAAATACATCAAGAGTTCTAAACTAATGACTGAACGATTTATTTGAATTATATTTGTTGAAAATATTTAGTAATGCGTTTCATTATTTACCTTCTTGTTTACCCTTTTTTATGGTGCATCTCGATGTTGCCTTTTCGATTATTATACATCCTTTCTGATTTTGTTTATCTAATTGTTTATTATGTAATAGGTTACCGAAAAAAAACGGTTCGCGAAAACCTAGCTTTGGCATTGCCTCATTTATCTGATGCGGAAAGATTAGTAATCGAAAAAAAATCGTTCCAACATTTATGCGATATGTTCCTCGAAATGATTAAAACAATGACCATTTCAACAAAGGAAATAAACAACCGTTTTGTATTTACGAATCTGGAAGTATATCAAAAACTAGAGGAGCAAAATAAAAGTATCTCTATGATGTTGGCACATTATGCCAGTTACGAATGGGTTATTTCGATGAATGCTTATGTAACTTATGGTGCTTTTGCCATTTACAAAAAAATTGCAAATCCCTATTTTGATAAACTAGTTCGTGATATTCGATCTCGATTTAAAGCCAATCTCATCACAACCAAAGAAACTGTGCCCTACATTATTAAAAATAAAAACAACAAACTTCTATCAATTTACGGATTTGCAAGCGACCAATCTCCAAAAATCTCCTCTGCTTTTCACTGGCAAAAATTTATGGGAATCGAAGTTCCTGTTCATACAGGAGCCGAAATGCTATCGAAAAAGTATGATATGAATGTTATTTTCCTGAAAGTAAAAAAAGTAAAACGTGGCCATTATGAAGCCAGTTTCGAAATCTTATCGGATAAAGTGCAAGAAGTTCCAAACTACGAAATCACTGATAAATTCCTGAAACTAGTAGAACAACAAATTTATGAAGCTCCAGAATATTATTTATGGACACACAAACGCTGGAAACACAGGAGATAGTATTAAGATTGGAGTATTAAGACAGACGGAAGTTGCAGAAACGCTTTCCTTTTATAATTTAAACCATTCTTCGACTAATTCTTTCTCGAATGGTTTTGCGTTTTTGTGAATAAATTCATTGGTGTTTTTATCATAAATATAGTCTTTCGCCCAATCCAGATGATTCTCTGCCAATGCTATAATGCTATTGCAAATATATTGAATCTCTTCGTTTGTAGTTGTTGGATGGATGGACATTCTAATCCAACCTGGTTTTCTCATCAAATCGCCTAATGTAATTTCGTCAATAAGTTGGTGCGAAGTTTCCTGATCCACGTGCAATAAAAAATGTCCATAGGTTCCCGCACAACTACAGCCACCACGGGTTTGAATTCCGAATTTATCATTCAATATTTTTACTCCTAAATTAAAATGCAATTCATCAATATAAAACGAAATCACTCCCAACCTTTGCTTATGTTGTGCTGCAAGAATTTTGATATTTGGAACATTCTCCAAGTTCGAAAAAATATAATCTACGAGTTTCTTTTCTCGTTTCAGCATATTTTCTACACCCATTTTTTCCTTTAACTGGATGGCCAAAGCTATTTTTATGACCTGCAAGAAACCCGGAGTTCCACCATCTTCCCTATCTTCTATATTGTCAATGTATTTGTGTTCGCCCCAAGGATTAGTCCAAGAAACGGTTCCGCCGCCGGGATTATCCGGAATCAGATTTTGATATAATTTTTTATTAAAAACCAATACGCCCGATGTTCCCGGTCCGCCAAGAAATTTGTGTGGCGAAAAGAAAATCGCATCTAAGAAACTTTCAGGATCTTCAGGATGCATATCGATGGTTACATAAGGTCCAGAACAAGCAAAATCTACAAAACAAAGTCCGTTATTTTGGTGCATTAATTTTGCTGCAGCGTGATAAGGTGTTTTAATACCCGTTACATTAGAACAGGAAGTAATTGAAGCAAATTTGAAATTTCTATGTTTGTATTTTTCTAATAATAGGGCTAAATTTTCAAGGCTGAACAACCCTTTATCACAACATGGAATCACCTCCACATCAGCGATAGTCTCTAGCCAAGAAGTTTGATTAGAATGGTGTTCCATATGCGAAATAAAAACGACTGGTTTCTTTTCGAATGGAATGTTGATAAAATCTTTGAGGTTTTCGGGGATTTTTAAACCCAAAATACGTTGAAATTTATTGACAACGCCAGTCATTCCGGTTCCATCAGTAATGAGAACATCATCTTTATTGGCATTTACGTGCTGTTTGATGGCATTTCTGGCTTTGTTATACGCCATTGTCATTGCTGTTCCCGAAACTGTGGTTTCCGTATGGGTATTGGCTACAAAAGGCCCAAATTCATTGCTGATTTTTTCCTCAATTGGACGATATAAACGACCACTCGCTGTCCAATCGGTATAAATTATTTTTTGTTTTCCAAAAGGCGAAACAAATTCTTGATCTATACCTATGATATTTTTCCTAAATTGTTGGAAATATTGTTCTAATTGGGTTGGTATTTGTTGGGTGGTCATTGTTATTTACATTAAAATCAAAAATTTCTTTCTATTGATATAATACGAAAACTTCTATAGTTCTATTAAAATAAAAATCTAAATCCCCGCCACTGCCTTTATTTCGTCAATAATTCTCAATGCAAGAGCATCGGCTTTTCCTTGCGAAGCTGCTTCTGTATAAATACGAATAATAGGTTCCGTATTCGATTTACGAAGGTGAACCCAATTTTCGGCAAAATCAATTTTCACACCATCAATAGTTGTAATTTCTTCGTTTTTGTATTTCTCGGTCATTGCCACAAGAATCGCATCCACATCAATTTGTGGGGTCAATTCGATTTTGTTTTTACTCATATAATATTCCGGATAGGAAGCTCGCAAAGCAGAAACACTCATCTTTTTGTTGGCCAAATGTGTCAAGAATAAAGCCACACCCACCAAACTATCGCGGCCGTAATGCAATTCAGGATAAATAATTCCGCCGTTGCCTTCGCCACCAATGATAGCATTATTTTTCTTCATCAATTCTACCACGTTTACCTCGCCCACTGCACTGGCTTCGTAATTTCCGTTGTGAGCATTCGTCACGTCACGCAAAGCACGAGAAGAAGACATATTCGAAACTGTATTTCCTGGCGTTTTACCCAAAACAAAATCGGCACAAGCCACTAAAGTATATTCTTCGCCAAACATTTCACCGTCTTCGCAAATGAAGGCCAAACGATCTACATCAGGATCAACCACAACACCCAAATCCGCTTTTTCTTCGACAACTAATTTTGAAATATCAGTCAAATGTTCTTTCAAAGGTTCTGGATTGTGAGGAAAATGTCCGTTGGGTTCGCAATATAATTTTACCACTTCAACGCCCATTAATTCTAATAATTTTGGAATAATAATTCCACCCGAAGAATTTACTCCATCAACAACTACCTTGAATTTAGCTGCTCTAACCGCTTCAATATCTACGAATGGCAAGTTCAACACTTCATCGATATGAATATCCATATAAGCATCATTCTCAAAGATTTCGCCCAAATCATCCACATCCGAAAAATCGAATGCTTCGGCTTCGGCAATTTGTAGAATTTTCTCTCCTTCGATACCATTCAAAAACTCTCCTTTTTCATTCAGCAATTTCAAAGCATTCCATTGTTTTGGATTGTGTGAAGCCGTTAGAATAATTCCACCATCAGCACTTTCCAATGGAACGGCCACTTCAACCGTTGGCGTTGTCGAAAGTCCCAAATCAACTACGTCAATTCCCAGGCCAATTAATGTATTCACCACCAAATTATGAATCATTGGTCCCGAAATACGGGCATCACGACCTACAACAACCTTGAATTTTTTATTGACATTGCCGTTTTTTAACCAAGTTCCATAAGCCGAAGCAAATTTTACGGCATCGACTGGTGTCAAATTATCTCCTACTTTTCCACCAATAGTTCCTCGAATTCCTGATATAGATTTTATTAAAGTCATTTTTTATTTACGATATTAGATTTTAGATTTACGAATGACAAATATAATAATTGGTCGTCTATAATAGTCATTAAAAATCCCTATTTTAGTCGAATGAATTTTCTAGCCCACATATATCTTTCAGGAGACAATGATTTGATGAAAATCGGCAATTTTATGGCGGATGGTATTCATGGAAAACATTTTGATAATTTTCCAATAGAAATTCAAAAAGGAATCATTTTGCATCGTGAAATTGATACTTTCACCGATGCTCATCCAATTTTTCGTCAAAGTACTAAACGTTTGCATCCCAATTATCATCATTATTCTGGCATTATTGTCGATATTTTTTACGATCATTTTTTGGCAAAAAACTGGAGCAATTATTCAGACGAAACCTTAGCCGATTTCACAGAACGTTTTTACCAATCGTTGAGAGATCATTATGATTCACTCACACCAAAAACCCAAAAAATGGTGCCGTACTTGATACAGCAAAACTGGTTAATGAGCTACCAAACCATTGAAGGCATTGAAATCATTTTAGAAAAAATGGATAACCGAATGAAACGCGATTCGATTATGCGTCTTTCTGTTGCAGAATTAAGAACCTATTATTCCGAATTTGAACAGGAATTCACTACCTTTTTTAAAGAATTAATAGAACATTCGAATTTGAAAATACAGACTTTATGAATAAAATCTATATAAAATGAAAAATGTATTTACACTTCTATTTTTGTTTTCAATAATTTCTTATTCCCAAACAGAAAAAACAAATTCTAAGAAAGATTTTAACGATAAAATAATTGACTTTGCACTAGATAATTGTGAAGATAAATTTATTGAACTGCCTGATTTATATGAGAAAACAACTGAAAAAATCTCTAATGATAAAAATGAAAAATTGATTTTAGCTGAAAAACTTAAAAAAAGAGGATTTGAAGTAATAAATTGGGGACGTGGAAATAATCCTCCTTTGGGACCAAGAATTATCGCTTTAACTTTAAAAAAAGGTGATTGTGAATGTGAAATAATAAAAATTTATTATTCAATTGCTGATGAATCACAATACAAAATGACAGAAAAAACAAAATGCAAAAAACTCAGTAACTAGCACTCAGTTCTGGCTCATAAAAAATATCCAATGAAAAAAACAATTATCCTATTTTTTGTCTTCTGTTTCGGATTCCAAACACAAAACAGTATTGCCCAAACAGGACTTGTCACCCAAAAAGCAATGGTCGTTTCAGCGCGGGAAGAAGCTTCGAAAATAGGAGTCGAAATTATGAAAAAAGGAGGCAATGCTTTTGATGCAATGGTTGCCACCGAATTGGCATTGGCGGTAGCTTATCCGGTTGCAGGGAATCTTGGCGGTGGCGGATTTATGGTGTACCGAAAAGCAAACGGTGAAATGGGTTCTTTGGATTATCGCGAAAAAGCGCCTTTAGCAGCTGAAAAAGGGATGTTTCTTGACGAAAAAGGCAATGTCATTAAAGGAAAAAGTCTCGAAACCGCTTTGGCAATCGGAGTTCCTGGAACTATTGCAGGTATTTTTGCCGTTCACAAAAAATTAGGTTCATTACCCATAGAAGAAATCTTAAAACCTGTAATTGCCTTGGCTGAAAGAGGCGTAATTGTCACCCAAAAACAAGAAGCCAGATTGCAAAATTATCACGAAGCCATCGTAAAAATAAATGGAACCACATCCTTGTTTTCCAAAACATTCAAAGAAAATGATACTATAAAATATCCAGCTTTAGCAGCAACCCTGAAACGAATTTCAAAAAATGGAAGAGACGAATTTTACAAAGGAGAAACTGCCAAAACTTTGGTTCATTATTTACAACAAAAAGGTGCCATTATCACATTAGAAGATTTGGCCAAATATGAAGCCAAATGGAGAATGCCAATCACTTTCAAATATAAGAATTTAAAAATCATTTCGATGCCTCCACCCAGCAGCGGAGGAATTTGTCTTGCCGAAATTCTAAAAATGATTGAACCTTATGACCTTGCCAAAATGAGTCATAATTCAATCGGAGCGATTCAGGTAATTGTTGAAGCCGAAAGAAGAGCTTATGCCGACAGAAGTGTTTATCTGGGGGATCCTGATTTTGTAAAAATTCCAGTCAAAGAACTGATTTCAGAGAAGTATTTAACACAAAGAATGTCGAATTTTAGTTTTGACAAAGCCAGTTTATCATCGGAAGTCAAGGAAGGAAAAATAAATTATAACGAAAGTACCGAAACCACACATTATTCAATTGTGGATCAATTTGGTAATGCCGTTGCAGCAACGACGACACTTAACGATGGATTTGGTTCGAAATATTATTGTGATGAATTGGGCTTTTTCTTAAACAATGAAATGGACGATTTTAGTTCAAAAGCGGGTGAACCCAATATGTTTGGGTTAGTTGGCAATGAGCGTAACAGCATAGCACCTGAAAAAAGAATGTTGAGTTCCATGACACCAACTATTTTAGAGAAAAATGGCAAATTATTTATGGTTGTGGGAAGCCCGGGTGGCTCCACGATAATCACTTCGGTTTTGCAAACTATATTGAACGTTTCTCAATTCAAAATGAGTATGCAGGAAGCTGTAAATGCGCCCCGTTTTCACCATCAATGGTTGCCTGATGTCATTACTTTTGAACCCAATACTTTCAATACCAAAACTTTTGAAAACTTGAAAGCTAAAGGTTATATCATCAACGAAAAAACAACTCCCATTATTGGAAAAGTAGATGCTATTTTGGTTTTGCCCAACGGAAAATTAGAAGGCGGGGCCGACAAAAGAGGCGATGATACTGCTGTGGGATTTTAGATTACAGATGGCAGATGGCAGATTGCAGGTTGCAGATTGCAGATTTTTAGATTTTTAGATTTGCCATTGCCATTGTAATTGATATTGAATTTTACTATATGGATTTTATAAACAAATTAGAAACCGCTTTTAAAGAAAAGAGCAATCCCGAAAATGCATTTGCAATGGCTAAATACATGCGAAATCATTTTTCGTTTTTTGGAATAAAAACAGAAGACAGAAGACAGATTTTTATAACCATTTGCAAAGAAAACCAGCTGGAAATTTCAGAAAACCCAAGAGCAATTGCTTTAGAACTTTACTCGAAAACCCAAAGAGAATTACACTATTGCGCTATTGAAATCCTGATAAAAAAAATCAAAAGTAATTATAAAATTAAAGACATTCAACTTATTGAAAAACTGATAATTACAAACTCTTGGTGGGATAGCGTTGACACGATTGCGAAAAATATTTTAGGCGAATATTTATTAGAATATCCTACGGAAATCGAGAAGGTTATTGAACGTTTTTCGAATTCTGAAAATATGTGGTTCAACCGAAGTGCCATTCTTTTTCAATTGGGCTACAAACAAAAAACCAATTTCGATTTACTAAAATCAGAATGCGAAAAACATAAAAATTCCAACGAGTTTTTTATTCAAAAAGCTATTGGATGGGCATTGAGAGAATATGCAAAAACAAATCCTCAAGCGGTAAAAAACTATGTGATTAACACTAATTTAAAACCTTTGAGCAAAAAAGAAGCATTAAAAAACATCCTTTGATTTCTAAATAGGTTAATTTTGTAATCTCTTAAAAAAATTAAATGCTCAAAAAATACATATATAAATTTGAAAACCTGATTGGTTGGGCGCAAGATAAAATCTCAAACAAACAGTTTATTTTCCTTTCAAGTGTTTTGGTTGGTATTTTAGCAGCTTTTGCAGTAATAGTTTTAAAGACTTTTGCCCATTGGGTGTTTTTATTTGCCACACATTTAACCAGTAATACCAGTGTTTTCAAATATGGATACATCAAGGTATTGTTGCCTATTATCGGTATTTTACTTACCGTTTTTGTCATCAAAAGGGTTTTGGGCGGATCTATCGAAAAAGGAACTTCACAAATTTTGCATGCTGTTGCCAAAAAAGCCAGTATTATTCCCAAAAAACAAATGTATGCCCAAATCATAACCAGCTCGCTTACAGTTGGATTAGGAGGTTCAGCGGGTTTAGAAAGTCCCATTGTGATTACAGGTGCAGCCTTTGGTTCCAACTATGCACAACGATTCAAATTAAGCTACAAAGACAGAACATTACTCATAGGTTGTGGTGTAGCCGCAGGAATTGGAGCTGCGTTTAATGCACCAATTGCCGGCGTTTTATTTGCTATCGAAGTATTATTGGTCGATGTGAGCATTTCTGCCTTCACTCCTATTATGATTGCAGCTGCAACAGGCGCTTTAGTTTCGGTAATTGTCTTGGATGAAACAGTTTTATTATCCTTCAAACAACAACAAGGCTTTGATTATCATAATATTCCGTATTATGTTTTACTTGGAATTTGCACAGGATTTATCGCTGTTTATTATTCAAGAAATTTTCAGAGAGTCGAACATTTTTTTGCCCGACTCCGATTCACACCTTACAAAAAAGCGCTGTTTGGCGCTTCGATTTTGGCCGTTATGATTTTTATTTTTCCAACATTATTTGGTGAAGGATACGAAAGTATAAAAACATTATCCGAAAGTGATCCGGGCAAATTACTTGAAAATACCTTATTCAGCAGTTTTAGAAACAATAGTTGGATGCTTCTACTATTTATTGGACTAACGATGATGCTTAAAGTATTTGCCACAGCAATCACATTAGGAAGCGGCGGAAATGGTGGCAACTTTGCTCCTTCCCTATTTTTAGGCTCCTATGTTGGCTTTTTCTTTTCTAAATTTTTAAACCTAATAGGACTTACTCACCTGCCTGTAAGCAATTTTACCTTGGTAGGAATGGCAGGAATACTTAGCGGATTATTTCACGCTCCATTGACTGCAATATTTCTAATTGCCGAAATAACAGGCGGTTACTCACTGATGATTCCGCTAATGATTGTGGCTTCGATAAGTTTTGCAATTTCCAAAAGGTTTGAAAAACATTCGCTGGATGCAAAAAGTTTAGTCAAAAAAGGTAACGCATTTACCAGCAACAAAGACACTAATATTCTTTCGACTTTAGATACGAATGTTATCATTCAAACGGATTATTTAACTGTTTTACCTAATGAAAATCTGGAAAAATTAGTGGATTTAATATCACATTCCAATCAGGTTATTTTTGCTGTTGTCGATGAAGAAAAAAAATTGCTTGGTGTAGTGCATTTCAATGATATTAGAGAAATCATTTTCAACCAATATCGGGTAAAATATACTTTGGTGAAAGAAATAATGGCAAAACCAATCGATATTATTTACCCAACCGATAGTATGGAAACGGTAATGAACAAATTCGAAAAAACAAAAGTTCACTTTTTGCCCGTTATTAAAAATGGAAAATATTTTGGATTTATTTCTAAATCAATTGCACTTGAAGCCTATAGAACTAAGCTAAAATCGATGACAATCGAATAATCAGGAATAATAATAATAATTACCAATCAATATGCTAGTATTAGAAACCGTTTTTTTTAAGCTTCAAAACATAAAAGTCATTGAGGACTCCATTCCCTATTCGCAATATATTACTTTAGATTTGTCAGTTTCAAATTCAGAATTGTCAGAAGTTGACTTGAAAAATCCAATTGCTTTTGAAACTTTTATCGAAAATCACCTTCATAAAAATCAAGCAAAAGTGGCTTATGGAGGCTACAACGAACTAAGAAATCTTTACAGCAATAAATCCCTATTCAACAATGAGCAAGACGATGAACGAAACATTCACATCGGGATGGATTTGTGGATAAAAGCCGGAACAGCAGTTTTAGCAGCCCTTGACGGAACCGTTTATGGTTTTGAAAATAATATTGGCAAAGGAAATTACGGCCCCACAATTATCTTGAAACACAGTCTTGAAAATCAAACTTTTTACACATTATATGGTCATTTATCGCTAGATAGTATCCAAAATATTGAAATAGGAACCGTTTTCTACAAAGGGGAAAAAATCGCAAGTTTGGGTGACTCAACGGTAAATGGAGGATATTCGCCTCATTTGCATTTTCAAATTATAAAAAATATTGGTGAAAATTTTAGTGATTATCCAGGGGTTTGCAGCAAAAAAGACTTGGATTATTATTTAGAAAATTGTCCAAATCCAAATTTGTTATTGAAAATTCAATAAAAATCTTCACAGCTCCAATTCAACACCTTTGTGTTATTCTTAAAATTCAATTAAATAAATATTTTATTACTAAAATTAGTAATAAAAGAATATGCTTTTGCTAAAATTCAAAAAATATTTATTAGTTTTACTTTATATTAGTTTTTAAAATGACCCCAAACGAAATTACTATACATAAATTTTACACCGCTTTTGCCAATGCAGATGTGGAAAAAATGTGCGAATGCTATCATCCAAACGTACAATTTCGTGATCCAGCTTTTGGACTGTTAAATGGTAAAGAAGTTTGTCTAATGTGGAAAATGCTCATCGAAAGAAGCAAGGGAAATTTAAAAATTGAATTCTCTCAAGTAAAAGCGAATGAACATCTGGGTTCAGCTTTTTGGATTGCAAAATATAATTTCAGCAAAACTAATCGCAAAATTGAAAATTCCATTTCGGCAAAATTCCATTTTCAGGAGGGTTTAATCATAAAACATACCGATGATTTTGACATTTGGAAATGGTCAAAACAAGCTTTTGGACTCAAAGGATTGCTTTTGGGTTGGACTGGTTTTATGCAGAATAAAATTCAAGAACAAGCACAAAGTGCTCTAAAGGCGTATTGCGAAAAAACAGCCATTTGAATCCAGAATTCAAATACTAAATTGCTTAACTCGAACGAGCAAAAAAAAACTATTCATATCCACTGTTATTTTTGATAAATTCAATTATTTAGACAAAAAATATCTTAAAAACCACTATAATTTCGGGAATTATTGCTTAAATTTGGGTAATTTAGACTATGTTTTTGTTGAATAAATTCAAATCAGAGTCCAATTACGTTACCGAAAAAAAATGTTAAAATATATTATTAAAAATAATCGATAATCGAATATTTTTAATTCTAAATAATATTTCAAAAATAGAATGGATTCATGAAAGATAAAGCTAACGCCCCATTAGATAGTCATCTTCGTCAAAAAGCCGAAGAATTTCTCCAGAAAAAATCAATAAATTCAGCTAAAAACTATTCTGATTTTGAAATTCTCAAACTTGTTCACGAACTAGAGGTACATCAGATTGAACTTGAAATGCAAAATGAAGAACTCAATTCAGCAAAAATTAAAGCTGAAACTGAAGCTGAAAAATATACTAATTTATACGATTTTGCTCCTTCTGGATATTTGACGCTTTCTAAAAACGGCGAAATTATAGAACTCAATTTTAGAGCAGCTACTCTTCTACATAAAGAACGTTCGTTACTACAAAATAAACGTTTTGCCCTTTTTGCTTCTGATGAAACCAGGCCAACATTTAATTTATTTCTAGAAGAAATATTTGAAAGTAAAACAAGACAAACTTGTGAAATAATGTTGTCCACTAATTCAGAAATTCCAACATTCGTAAATCTTATCGGAATTGTTGACGAAGATAACAAACAATGCGTGTTAACAATGCATGATGTTAGCCAACGCAAAAAAGCAGAAGAAGAAACAAAAATCGGCGAAGAAAAATACCGCACTCTTTTTGAAACCAATAGAGACAGCATCACTATATTTAGATTAGATAACGAGAATAAACCTGGCAATTTTATTGAAGTAAACCCAGCAACAACCTCTCTTTTTGGCTATTCAAAACAAGAACTTTTAGCAATGAATATCAGAGATATAGAAATAGTATCTGATAAAAAAAGAAAGTTAAGAATAGCCTCTCTGATCTCTAATGGAAGAATAGATTTTGAAACGATCATCAAAAACAAAAAGGGAAACCATAGACTTATTGAAATTGAAACTATAGTAATAAATTATCTGAATGCACCTGCGATAATGAATATTACCAGAGACATTACAGAGCGCAAACAAAATGAAGAAAACACCAAAAAAGCACAGGAAAATCTAGCCAGCATTCTCGAAGCCATACCTGATTTATTATTTGAAGTAGATCTTCAAGGTAAAATTCATTATTACCAAGGCAATCGAAATGATTTACTTTATGTTCCCGAAAGTGAATTTATTGATAAAAATTTCCGTGAAATTATTCCAATTGAAGCAACAAATGTTTGTTTTGAAGCCATGCAAGAAGCACTACATAAAGGTTGGTCATCGGGAAAACAATATTCACTAGACTTGCCACAGGGCAAATGCTGGTTTGAACTTTCGGTATCTCCCATAAAAGGAACAGAAAACCATAACCCACATTTTATTCTAATCTCAAGAGATATTACCGAACGGAATAAAGCCGAAGAAAAATTGAGAGTGGAACAAAAACGTATTAGCAAGATTCTTGAATTAGTGGGTAATCCCATATTTCTCAAAGATAATGAACATAGAATTACCTTTGCCAATACTGCCTTTTGCACTCTTTTTGGTCAAGATGAAAAAAATATAATTGGTAAGACCCTAGCCGAAAAAGTTCCAGAAAACGAGCTAGAACATTTCCTCAGAATAGACCGAAAAGTTCTTGACACAGGCGTTACAGACATTAAAGAAGAAACACTCACTGTACAAGGTGAAAAACACACTATCATTACTAGTAAAACCCGATTCCTAGATACAGCAGGAAACAAGTCGTTGATAGGTTCTATTTATGATATTACGGATCGCAAAAACGCGGAAGAAGCACTACAAAAAAGTCAGGAAAAACTCCAAGGCATTTTCAATGTGGCCAATTCAGGAATTGTATTAATCAACAAATCAGGCAAATTTTTATTATTTAACGATTGGTGTTGTAAATTATTGGGCTATACAAGAAGCGAATTCCAAGAATTGAATACCACACTTATTAGCCACCCTGATGATTTAGCGAATAGTAAGGCTTTGAACAAAAAAATAATAGAAGGTAAAATAGATACCTATCTAATAGAAAAACGGTATCTAAGAAAAGACAAATCCTTTGTTTGGTGCGAAATATCCGCATCGGCCATTAAGGACAACGATAATAATGTAGTCAATATCATAGGCATTATAAATGACATCACAGAACGAAAACGGGTAGAACTCGCATTTAAAAATGAAAAACAAAGATTAGATGTAATTCTAACAGGCACTGGCGCAGGAACTTGGGAATGGGATATTCAAACTGGAGCAACCATTTTCAATGAAAAATGGGCCGAATTACTGGGTTACACATTAAACGAACTAGCTCCCATATCTTTTGCTACTTGGCAAAAACTCATGCATCCTGATGATTCAAAATATACAGAAGAAATAGTAGAAAAACACATTCAAGGTAAACTGGATTATTATGAGTCCACCTATCGAATGAAGCACAAAAACGGAAATTGGATTTGGATTCTTGGCAGAGGTAAAATAAATAAATGGGATAGAGACGGAAAACCACTTTTAATGTCAGGAACGCATCTGGATGTTACTGAGCGAAAATTGGCAGAAGAAAAATTGATTGCCAGTGAAAGCTTATTGAAGCAAACACAAACTATTTCAAATATTGGTTCTTATTCTTTAGATTTAATCACAGGAGAATGGACAAGTACCGCGGTTCTTGATAAAATTTTTGGTATTGATAGCCATTTTGAAAAAACAAAAGAAGGATGGCAAAAAATTCTTCATCCAGATTGGAGGAAAATCATAAACGATTATATGATCGATGAGGTCATTGCCAAAAAGAGGAATTTTAACAAAGAATACAAAATCATTACATTCGACAGCCAAGAAGAACGCTGGGTGCACGGAATTGGTGAAATCAGTTTAAACAATGAAGGAGTACCCATTAGATTAATTGGATCTATTCAGGACATTACTGCTCGCAAAATTGCAGAAGATACCCTACGCGAAAGCGAAGAAAAATACCGTAGTCTTGTAGAAAACTCGCCAGATGGAGTTATTATTTATGTAGACGATAAAATTGCTTTTATAAACGAAGAAGGTGTTCGAATGTTAAGAGCAAAAGACAAGAACGAACTAATAGGAAAACCTGTTTTGCAATTTGTTCATCCTGATAGTCTTGAAGATCTCAGTAAAAGAATGAAAGAAATAGTAACAGATAACTATATATCAACAAGCGTCGAAGCAAAATTTATAAGAATAGATGGAATCCCTTTTGATGTTGAGGTTAAAGGAATTCCAACCCTTTATGAACGTAAAAATGCTGTTCAAATCATTGTCCATGATATTACTTTACGCAAGCAAAACACTTTAGAGTTAAATAAAATCAATAGGGTGTATGCTTTGATTAGCCAAATTAATAATTTGATTCTGAGAACTCATAATCGACAAGAATTATTTCAGGAAATATGCAATATTGCGGTCAATTTTGGAAAATTCCATATGAGTTGGATTGGGTTACTCAATGATAATGATAAAATTATTACTGCAGCATTTGCAGGACATGAAGATGGTTATTTTACAAAAAGTAATATAACTACTGTACTTGATGTTCCCGAAGGAAGAGGTCCCACAGGTAAAGCTTTGCGAGAAGGACGAACCGTAATTTGCAACGATATTGCCAATGATCCTATGATGAAACCTTGGCGCAAAGATGCCTTAGAACGAGGATATTCTTCTGTGATATCAATTCCTATTATTGTTCGCAATACTAAAATTGGAGCTTTTGACTTGTATTCACAAGAAACTAACTTTTTTTCGTCAGAAGAAGAAATTTCACTACTCGAAAAAATCATACTCAACATCGCTTTTGCACTCGAGTCTATTCTTGTAGAAGAAGATCGCAAACATACGGAGGAAAAAATTCGCCAACTTTCCCAAGCGGTAGAGCAAAGTCCTGTTACAATCGTAATTTCAAACACCAATGGTGATATTGAATATGTGAATTCAAAATTTATCGAAACTACTGGATATCAATTAGAGGAAGTAATTGGTAAAAATCCTCGAGTTTTAAAATCGGGATATACTTCGCCAAGAGAATACAAAGGTTTATGGCAAACTATTGCGGCTGGAAACGAATGGCATGGTGAATTTCATAACAAAAAAAAAGATGGAACACTTTTTTGGGAATCTGCCACGATTTCGCCCATTCTAAATGCAGAGGGCAAAATCACCCATTATATTGCTATCAAGGAAGACATTACCCACCGTAAAAGAGTAGAAAAAGAGTTAGTCAAATCAAAAGAACGTGCCGAAGAAAGTGACCGTTTAAAACTAGTTTTTCTAGCCAATATGAGCCACGAAATTCGGACCCCAATGAATGGTATTCTGGGCTTTACTGAACTACTAAAAGAACCCAAATTAACCGGTAAAGAACAGCAGGAATACATTAGCATTATTGAGAAAAGTGGAAAAAGAATGCTCAATATCATCAATGACATCATCAGCATATCAAAAGTAGAATCAGGGCAAATTGAAATTTCCCTGACTGAAACCAATGTAAATGAACAGCTTAAATACATACAAACCTTCTTTCAACCTGAGGCTAAACAAAAAGGAATTCAACTCACCATTTTGAAAAAGTTATCTTCAAAAGATAATTTGATAAAAACTGATCGTGAAAAAGTCTATGCCGTTCTTACGAATCTTGTCAAAAATGCCCTCAAATTCACAACTGAAGGTAGCATTGAATTTGGTTGTGAAAAAAAAGGAGGATATTTAGAATTTTTTGTGAAAGATACCGGTTTGGGCATTTCCAAAAGTCAGAAAAAAATTATTTTCGAAAGATTCAGGCAAGCCAATGAAACCATCAGCCGAACACATGAAGGATCGGGTTTAGGATTGGCCATTTCAAAAGCGTATGTAGAAATGCTGGATGGAAAAATATGGGTCGAAAGCCAAGAAAGAAAAGGAAGTGCTTTTTATTTTACCATTCCTTTCCATTCTCAAATTATTGATGAAGTGAATACTGCTCTTGAAAAAGCACCAACAATACCAAAAGAAGAAAACAAAGTAAAAGACCTGAAAGTATTGATTGTAGAAGACGATGCCATATCAAAATTACTGATTACCATCGCCGTAAAACCCTACAGCAAGGAAATTTTGAAAGTAAGTACTGGCATCGAAGCGATAGAAGCTTGCAAAAATAATCCAGATATAGATTTGGTAATGATGGATATTAATATGCCAGAAATGGATGGTTATGAAGCGACGAAAAATATACGAGAATTCAACAAAGACTTAATTATTATTGCGCAAACGGCAAACGGAATGCAAAGTGACCGTGACAATGCCATAGCGGCAGGATGTACAGATTATATTTCGAAACCAATAAATATCACAGATTTAGGAACTTTAATTCAAAAATATTTTAATTAATACGTGATTAAATAGATTCAAAATAATGATGCCTTTTTGGTGTTATTTATATAAATTTATCCATTTAATCCTTTTTTGAAACATTTTATTTATATCTATGTAGTAGAAATAATCAAAATAAAGAATTTTAATTTTTTATATGTAAACTAAAGAAAATACAAACGGAACTGTACCTGCTAACTACGATAAGTATCGTATCTTTTTCGATTCCAATAGAGATAGCATTACAATGTTCAGATTAGATTCTGAGGGAAATCCCGGAAAATTTATAGAAGCAAATCCGGCTACAACAGCACTTTTTGGTTATACCAAAAAAGAGTTGTTGTCATTGAGTATTTTAGATATTGAAAAAATACCTGAAAAAATAAGAGAAGCAAGAATCAAAGCTTTATTGACTGAAGGAAAAACAGATTTTGAAACCATCATCAAAGACAAAAAAGGCAATGAAAGATTTGTCGAAATTGAAACCATTATAATCAATTATGAGAATGAACCTGCTGTAATGAATATTACCAGAGACGTTACTGAGCGCAAACAAATTGAAGGGAACTCCAGAAAAGCACATGAAAATCTAACGACACTGCTCGAAGCCATTCCTGATTTACTATTCGAAGTGGGTATGGATAGCAAAATATATTACTACCAAGCACATCGCCAAGATTTATTAGCCGTAACTCCTGACCAGATAATTGGAAAATATTTCAAAGACATTATGCCTGCTGATGTTTCAGAAATTTGTTTCGCAGCTATGAAAGAAGCTGACGAACAGGGATGGTCCATTGGAAAACAATATTCACTCCAATTACAACATGGGAAACATTGGTTTGAACTTTCAGTATCACCCATCCACGACAAAAGTTTAGCGAACAAACGCTTTATTATCCTTGCAAGAGATATCAACGAGCGCAAACTAGCGGAAGAAAAATTACTGGCTAGTGAATCTTTATTAAATCAAACGCAAAACATTGCCCATCTTGGCTCCTATTTTCTTGATTTTACCACAGGAATATGGACCAGTTCAGCTGCTCTAAACTCCATTTTTGGTATTGATGATACCACCGAAAAAACTATCGAATTATGGGTATCTATCGTACATCCTGAATGGAGAACGATTATGACAGATTATCTTAACAAAGAAGTAATAGGCAATAGATCTCCTTTCAATAAAGAATATAAAATAATAACATTAGACACCAAGCAAGAACGCTGGGTGCACGGAATGGGTGAAATCAGTTTCAATCCAGAGGGAGAGCCTTTAAGTTTAATAGGCTCTATACAAGACATTACGGAACGGAAACTAGCCGAAGAAAAACAAAAAATCAGCAAGCAAAATTATAGAACTCTATTCAACAGCTCCACAGATTGCATTTTTATACACGATATAGAATCTGGCAAAATTATCGATGTCAACGATACAACACTTAAATCTTTTGGATACCAATTTAAAGAAGAAATTTTAAATCAAACGCTAAAAGAATTCAATGCCAATATTCCACCTTTTACAGAAGAAAATGCCTTAAAATACATTCAAAAAACAATAACCGAGGGGAATCAAACTTTCGAATGGATGAGTCGTCGCAAAGATGGTTCCATTTTTTGGAATGAAATGATGCTTAAAAAAACGGACTTGGACGGTAAACCAAGAGTTTTGGCTGTGGGAAGAGATATTACTGATCGCAAACTAGCCGAAATTGAATTGCAAGAAAACAAAGATAATTTACAATCTATTTTTGATTCGGTTTCCGAAGCGATTTATGTTATAGACGAAAATGGAGTCTTTATCGATGTGAACAAAGGAGCCGAAAAAATGTATCACTATTCTAGAGAAGAACTCATTGGACAAAGCCCTCAAAGTGTTTCAGCACCTGGACTTAATAATCTCGATGAAGTAAATAGAATTATGCAATCGGTATTTGAAAATGGAATTCCATTATCACTCGAATTTTGGGCGTTGCGTAAAAATGGAGAAATTTTCCCAAAAGAAGTGGTTGCCAACAGAGGTAAATACAAGGGGCAGCAGGTCTTAATAGTAACTGCGCGTGACATTTCTAATCGGAAAAAAAATGAAATTGCACTACGAAAGACTCAAGAAAAACTCAATAATATATTCAACCTAGCCAATTCTGGAATTATTTTAGCCGATGTCGAAGGTCATTTTTTAGAATTCAACAATTGGTGGTTAAAAATGACTGGTTATTCTCATGAAGAGTTTAGTAGAATGAAAAACTTTAGAATTACTCACCCTGATGATGCAGAAAAAAGCCAGATGTGGCTGAGTAAAATAAATAATGGCGAAATTGATAAATACCAAATTGAAAAACGGTACATAAGAAAGGATGGAACAGTTTTTTGGGGCGAATCATCCGTTTCAGCCATAAAGGATAAAGACAATAAAATTACAAGTACCATTGGCATCGTTACCGATATTACCGAACGAAAACTTGCCGAAGAAGCCTTGAGAGAAAGCGAAGAAAAATTTCGAGGTTTAGTAGAAAACTCTCCCGATGGTATCGTTACCTACGTTCAGGACAAAATCGCTTATGCAAATAGTGAAGCACTTCGAATAGTGAAAGCAAATAGTTACGACCAAATCATTGGAAAATGTGTTTTAGAATTTGTCCATCCTGATAGTACAGAAAGTGTCATTCAAAGAATGAAAGAAGTGGTTTTAGACGATCATGCTTCCCAAATTGCAGAAGAAAAACTCATCACTATATCGGGAGAAATGGTATATGCCGAATTAAAAGCAATCCCTACCCTATTCAATCATCAAAACGCAGTTCAAGTTATTATTCATGATATTACGGAACGCAAGCGCACTCAAGAAAAAATCAAACAGCTTTCGCAGGCAGTCGAACAAAGTCCTGTAGCTATTGTGATTACGAATACTAGTGGTGCAATCGAATATGCCAACCCTAAATTCATTGAAACTACTGGTTATTCCTATGACGAAATTATTGGAAATAATCCTCGCTTTTTAAAATCAGGACATACCACTCCCAATGAATACAAACATTTATGGCAAACCTTAACCTCGGGAAACGAATGGTACGGAGAATTTCATAACAAGAAAAAAGACGGCACGCTCTATTGGGAATCAGCCTCTATCTCTCCTATTTTAAATTCTCAAGGAATAACAACACACTATATTGCCATCAAAGAAGATATTACAGAACGTAAACTTATCGAACAACAATTAATCAAGGCCAAAGAAAAAGCCGAAGAAAGTGACCGTCTAAAACTAGCTTTTTTGGCCAATATGAGCCACGAAATTCGTACTCCAATGAACGGAATTCTAGGCTTTACCGAACTTCTGAAAGACCAAAATCTATCAGAGGATGTACAGCAGGAATACATAAAAATCATTGAGAAAAGCGGGAAACGAATGCTGAATATCATCAATGATATTATTAATATTTCCAAAGTAGAATCAGGACAAATAGAAGTTACACCTTCAGAAACTAATTTAAATGAACAGTGTGAATACTTACTTACTTTCTTTAAACCCGAAGCTGCGCATAAAAACATTTCGCTTTTTTTAACCAAAGAATTATCTTCAAAAGATACTTTTATCAAAACGGATCGCGAAAAATTGTATGCTATCCTCACCAACCTCATAAAAAATGCCATCAAATTCACCAATGAAGGTTCCATCGAATTTGGTTGTGTGAAAAAAGGGAAATTCCTGGAGTTTTTCGTTAAAGATTCAGGTATGGGTATCTCAGATTCTCAGAAAAAAATAGTTTTCGAAAGATTCCGACAAGCCAATGACACCGTAACCCGAAGCCACGAAGGCTCAGGCTTAGGTTTAGCCATTTCTAAAGCCTATGTAGAAATGCAAGGAGGAAAAATTTGGGTCGAAAGCAAAGAAGGCATTGGAAGCACTTTTTATTTTACATTACCTTTTCATTCTGCATATGAACTTAAAGAAAAAATTATTACAGACAATACAAATTCTAACAACTTAGAGGACAATAAGATAAACGACCTCAAAGTTCTAATTGTCGAAGACGATGCTATTTCTAAACTACTCATTACCATTGCTGTAAAACCCTATAGCAGAGAAATTATAAAAGTGAGTACCGGTTTTGAAGCGGTTGAAGCTTGTAGAAATAATCCAGACATCGATTTGGTTATGATGGACATCAACATGCCAGAAATGGGCGGTTATGAAGCCACCAAAAAAATAAGAAAATTCAATAAAGACCTGGTGATTATTGCCCAAACGGCCAACGGAATGCAAAGTGACCACGACAAGGCGCTATCAATGGGTTGCACCGATTATATTTCAAAACCTGTAAATATTACCTCATTGAGTAAGTTGATACAAAAGTATTTCAAAAAGTAACCCCGTTTTGTCTTTGCGACTTGCAAAATAATTTCACGACGAGCAAAGAATAAGATTGGTTAGTGTTTACTAATGACAGATAATACGAGGAGTTTTTGAAAATTTAAAAACTAATTGGTTTTATGTATTAAGAAGGATTCATCTCTTTTACAAAAGTATAAAGCATTAAATTCTGAAGTGTTATGATACCAATTCCAACCAATAGGAAAATTTCTGCACTGGAAATTCTTCAATATATACTATTGATTTCGGCCTTGCTCTACTTTGGCAAAACGCTATTTATACCGTTGAGCTTTGCCGTTCTGTTTAGTTTTATTTTGTATCCTGTGTGCAAATCGATGGAAAAGAAAGGAATCAATCCAAATTTAGCCATATTCATATCCATTTTTGGAATACTACTCTTATTGACTTCCATTGCCTATTTGTTTTTTTTACAAATCATAGCCTTTTCAAATGAATGGCAATCTTTCAAGGTAAAATTATTAGACACAGCTATTCAAATGAGCAACTATCTATCCGAACGATTCAATCTTAGTTCCGAAAATCAAATGCTGTTTCTAAAAAATGTGATTAATAATTCAGGAACACAAGCCCTGTCATTGATACAAAACACGCTTTATTCCCTTTCTGAATCCCTTTTTTATCTAATGATAATTCCAGTATATTCCATACTCATACTCTATTATCGTCAGTTATTAGTCAATGTGCTTTACCAAATCTTTCCCTCTGAAAAAAAAGAATCCATACGCGAAATCCTTGTCGAAACCATTCATGCCTACTATAACTTCATCAAAGGAATGGGTATGGTGTATCTCGTTGTTGGCATTTTAAATAGTATTGGACTAGCTATTATTGGCATACCGCATCCCATTTTGTTTGGATTTACAGCTTCCATTTTAACTTTTATTCCCTATGTTGGCATACTGATTTCATCCCTTTTGCCAATAGCAATTTCCTGGATAACATTCAATTCTATTTGGTATCCCATTGGAGTTGTAATCGTTTTTAGTATCGTTCAATTACTGGAAGCGTACATCATTTTTCCGTTTGCGGTGGGAAGCCGACTAAAAATAAATACGTTGGTGATTATTATCGTAATCATTATTGGTGGAATACTTTGGGGAGCAGCCGGAATGATTTTGTTCATCCCATTTGTAAGCATTACCAAGCTTATAGCCGAAAGAACCAAAGGACTAAAAACACTGGTAATCCTTCTGGGCGAGGGAGAGACGAACGATAGCAATCAAACCACATAAAATAACTAATAACGGTTATTATTATAACTCTTTAGATACTAAAAATTATCAAAATTAATGTTCCAATCCATCTCTTTTTTATACCACAATTGACCTTGTGAAACGACCAACGGACAATCAAAATTATTGGTATATAAGGCTCCGGTTCCGAGTCCTTGTGGCATCGGATTTTGTTGCAAAAAAGTCCATTGTGCGATAGCATTTAATCCAATATTCGACTCTAAAGCGGAGGTAATCCACCAACCGATTTGGTACTTTTCGGCCAATAAAATCCATTCTTTTGTGCCTCGAAAACCACCCACAAAACTAGGCTTCAAAATGATGTATTGGGGTTTGATTTTTTGCAATAATTGTTCTTTTTCTTCCAATGAAAAGACACCAATGAGCTCCTCGTCCAAAGCAATGGGAATTGGAGTGATTTTACACAGCTCTGACATCCTGTCAGTATTGTTTTTTTGAATCGGTTGTTCTATGCTATGTAATTTAAAACCAGCTAATTGATTTAATTTATCTAAAGCCATAGTTGTATCAAAAGCACCGTTGGCATCGACTCGAATTTCGACTTGTTCCGCACTGAAATGTTGCCGAATATAACCCAATAATTGCAGTTCTTTATCGAAATCTATAGCACCAATTTTGAGTTTCACGCAACGAAAACCATCGGCTAGTTTTTCCTCGATTTGTTGCTTCATAAAAGCCTCCTCACCCATCCAAACCAAACCGTTTATTTCGATACTTTTTTCTCCATTTGTAAAGCCTGACTGAAAGAGTAAAAAAGGACTTTCACTCCTCAAGGATCGGAACGCCATTTCCACTCCAAACTGTATCGAAGGAAACTCGATTAAAGCTTCCCAAAGTTGGCTTTCGCCCAACTGAATATTGTCGCAAGTCCATTGCAATTTTGCTTCATAATCAGGTCGGTCGTCGGCGCTTAATCCTCTCAAAATTCCGCACTCGCCTATTCCTTTTTTACCGTCCTGTTCCAGAATGATAAACCAGGTTTCTTTCTCGGTCATCACACCGCGAGACGTTCCCGAAGGTCGTTTGAAATTGAGAATGTATTTGTGGTAGGTTGCTTTCAAGGTTAGAGGTTAGAAGTTTAAAAATTTGATACAAGAATGTTTTACCCAATTACCAAGTTTATTTTTTTTCCAAGACCATACTCGAATATTTTATATAGAGTTGAAAGTTGAATATCACATTTTCCATTTTCAAGTCTTGATATATAGCTTTTTTTAGTACCTACTTTGTTGGCAAGCTGTTCTTGTGTCATTTTGGCTTCACGACGGGCTTCCTTCAAAGTTTCACTAATAATGAAGTACTGGGCTTTTTTCTCAAAATCATCTCTCTTTTCGCTCCCAATCGTTCCATATTCAGCATCTAACAACTCATCGAAGTTTTTAGTGTTTCTTATTTTTTCGTTTTTGTCCATTATAATTTATTTTGAGTTAAAATATTCTTTTTTAAGTTTTAAAGCTAAATCAATTTCGTTTTTGGGCGTTTTCTGTGTCTTTTTTTGGAAAGCATTAAAAAGTATAACCAAATTTCCTTTGTCAAAGCAGCAAAATATTCTGTAAATATTACTTTCAAATTCTATCCTGATTTCATACAATCCATCAGTTCCTTCAAGATGTTTTAAAAATTTAGTAGGGACATTTTGAACACTATTAATCACTTTGAAAACATAAGCGATTTTCTCCCTTACTTTACGGTCTTGTTTCAAGTAAAAATCTTGAAAATAGGATTCATAGAATATAATTTTTCTTTCCATTTTGATTTAGCAAAGTTAACTATAAAGTTATCTAATTTTGATATGAATTAACTTTTTTTTGGTTGTTATTATTTATTCGATTCAAATAAGAAATTCCAATTAATAAAATTCCCAAAAGACTCAATCCAAAAAATAAGTATGTTGGCCATTCATCAAAAATATACATTTTAATATTCAAAATTATTCCAACAAAAAAGACAAAAAAACCAAAATAACGTAATATCAAATTTACTTTCTTCATATCTCTTAATTCTATTTCTCTAATCCTCCAACATCCTCAAAACCCTGTCAAAATTACTACTTGGTAATCCTGCTTTTTTGAAGGTTTCGAAATCTTGTTTTACTTTTTGTATCCAGCTCAAACTATCCGTTACGTTCTGGAATTGGTATTTTTTGTAAATGGGTTTGGCTGATTTGAAGTTGTTATTAAGCAAATAAGCGTGCGCCAAATTCATTTGTATCAACAATTCTGAATCGTCTAGCTTCTCGCCATCTTTGAGCGATTTGATAGCTTTTGCGTATTGCTTGGTCATGAGATACGAATAACCAAGAGTATTGAAATCTTTGGCATTCGCTTTTCCGTAAACGACAATCATTCCTGATTTATCAATTGCTTCGGCGTATTTGCCTTGTTTTACCAAATCGGTTGCTTGGTTACGCAAATCAGAATAAATCTTGTCAGAAGCACCTATTTGACTTAAACAAGCGTTCCCGAAGTCGGCATAGGCTTTCGATTTTTCGATGGGTAATAGTTTTTGGAATTCCTGAAATTTGTATTCCTTTTGCAGTTTATCCAACACACAAACACAAAAATCATCTGAGGGGATAATTTTCTTTGCCAAATCGGTGGTTTTGCATTGATTGAGAATCAGTTTTCGGTTTTCGAGATTCCAGCCTCTGCTTAATCTGCTGTTGACCCAAGGCACCACTTCGAGCACTATTTTCTGATTCATGATCCAATTCTTGCTTTCAAAACCAAACCACATTGCATTGGAATTAGGTAAAATACACAAAGAGGTATCTATCGAAAGTCCTTTGGCATCTTTGCTAACGGCTATGTTTTGATTGTAACACGCTTTGGTAGTTGTGCCGCTTTTTTGGTATTCGGTGGCTAAAGCTTCATTAGAAAAAATAGCATACTTGCATTTATCATCTCCCGAAATCTTCGACAGCAAGAACACCGCTCCAGCCGAACCCTGACTGATTCCTGTTGGGTCGGGAATGGATTTTAATACCGAAACCAAACTATTGGCCATTTGCTGATTCACATCCAAAAGGGTGACTCTATAGACTATTTCCGTGGTTCCAACAGGTAGCTCCTCGGTTTTGATGACGATTCTTTCTCTTGCCGAAACGACGATTTCTTTTTTGGTAGCGCGTTCTTTGTCCCAATAGCCGTCTTTTTGAGCCAAAAGAGTAGTAACGGAAAGATTAATTAGTAGAACGAAAAGTATTTTTTTTATATTCATTTTTTAGTGTAAATAATCCATCATTATGTAAATTCTATTCGTCTCTTCGATTGATTTTGAAAAGATAACTAGGGTTCTCGATACAATTTTTAAAGCAAACCCTTTTTTTTATTAAATCAAAATTTATCTGGCTTTAAAAATCACTCGAACTGACGAGTGATTATCCTTTATCCTCTTATTTAAACCATTCGTCTCTTCGAGTGATTTTGAATTGTAATGCGACAGCTTTACTATTCAAAATTGTATCGAGAAGCATCGTAAATCGCAAATATCCTGAATACATCTAATGTCTTTAAAACTTTTTCTTTGCTAAATTAGGAAGTTTGTCATATTCTTCATTTATCAATGCCTCTTTTTTTGCTCTTGACCATTTTTTAATTTTTTTTTCAATGTCTATTGCAAAATTAATATCTGTGAATTCACAATAATATACCAATTCAATAGGTCTTTTGTTTGCTGTATAACAATCAGGATAAAAACCAGTTTCGTGCTGAAAAAGCCGTTGAGTTAAATTGCTTGTAACTCCTGTGTAATAAGAATTGTCAGAGCATTTTAATATATAAACATAAGACTGTTTCATTTATAAATAAATTTTAAAAGTGTTCTCGATACAATTTTTAAAGCAAACCCTTTTTTTATTTTCGTCACCATTTTTGAGGCTTTAAAAATCACTCGAACTGACGAGCGTTTATCAATTATAAATCCATCCGTCACTTCGAGTGATTTTGAATTGTAATGCGACAGCTTTACTATTCAAAATTGTATCGAGAAGCCTTTTTATTACTAGAGTTCTCGATACAATTTTTAAAGCATCACCTTTATTTCATTTAATCAACACTCATTTGGCTTTAAAAATCACTCGAACTGACGAGTGATTATCAATTATCTTCTTATTTAAAACCATCCGTCACTTCGAGTGATTTTGAATTGTAATGCGACAGCTTTACTATTCAAAATTGTATCGA
>DAORUG010000013.1:0-34094 GCA_035433125.1 Flavobacterium sp. | reverse complement strand
CACATATGAATTTTATCAAACGCGCAAATATACTACAATTTCTCCTCTTACTTTTGGTTTTAAGCTCTTGCATGAAAGAGAAAAAAATAGAGCTTAAAGAGCTTAAAGATGCTGAACTTCCAAAAAATGCATTGCCAAAAATGAAGCCTTTAATCAACGAAACTCCAAAACTTACAACAGAATACATTAATTCAACCAAAAATTCAATAGATTCATTTTACAGAAAAAATTGGCCTAACAACAGCATGAATGGAGGTTTTCTTGTGGCTAAAAATGGTCAGATTATCTATGAAAAATATGAAGGCTTTGCTAACATTAGAGACAAAACCCCAATAACAAGTACTACTCCTATTCATATTGCATCGGTTAGTAAAGTTATTACTGCAACTGCAATTTTAAAATTGGTCAATGCCAAAAGAATTGGGTTAGACGATAAAGTGACGGTCTATTTAAAAGAGTTTCCCTATCCGGAAGTAACGGTAAGAATGTTGTTGAGCCACCGAAGTGGGATGCGGAGTTATGCCTATTTTACGGATCGAGACAAAAACGTTTGGGATCGACATAATACACTGACCAATAAGGATGTTTTAACCATAATGGGGACAAAAAACATTGGGTTAGAACAAAAAACAGGAACTCGTTTTGCGTATTGTAATACCAACTATGCAATGTTGGCTTTGATTATTGAAAAGGTTACCAAACTTTCTTATCGAGAAGCTATGAGCCAAATGATTTTCAAACCACTCGGGATGACCAACACTTTTGTTTTGGATTTTGACAAAGACAAAAAGAAAGTAGCTCCTTCGTATAAAGGCAATAGAGTAGAAATTGGCATCGATTATCTTGATAAAGTGTATGGAGATAAAAATATTTACTCCACACCAAGAGATTTATTGAAATTTGACCGTGCTCGTTATTCGCCTTCGTTTTTAGAACCAGCACTTTTGAAACAAGTTTATGTGGGTTACAGCAATGAGCATCCGGGTCGAAAAAATTATGGTTTAGGAATCCGAATGATCAACTGGGAAACTGGCAAAAGTTTTTATTTTCACAACGGTTGGTGGCACGGTTTTACCTCATCCTACATCACGCTAAAAGACGAAAACGTCACCATAATTGCCTTGTCCAACAAATACACCAAGAGCACTTATGCCGTCAGAAAGTTGTCCGTATTGTTTGGAGAATATCCATTTAAAGTGGAAGACGAGTAGTTTGGAAGTGGGAAGTTAGAAGTGGGAAGTTATAGGTCGGAAGATGTTAATTTTATTACGGAGAAATGTAATTGATATTACCATTGACAATCCATCAAAATTATTGTAACTTTGCGAAATATTTTTGATGAAATCTGAAATAAAATGGGGTCGACTGGTTTTGACAGCAAGTCGAATTGAAAAGTAAGCACGTCGAGAACTGGGACAATTCTCGTAAATAAAAGGTCTCAAACATTTTACACGGCGAAGGAAACTACGCTCTTGCTGCATAATCTGAATCATAGTAAGATTAGCCTCGTCCTACCAGGTAGGAAAGCAGGATTCACCTCGAAAGCTCTGGTTTATGGCGGTCGATACAGGTGAATCGTAAATTTAAACCTAGATTTCCGCAAGCTTCGGGTGGATTTCGAAACTAAAGAAGCTAAGCAAAGAGCGGTTGTTCCTGACCTAACTCCAAGTCGAAAATCCATTCAGGAAATAAACGTGTAGAAAGCTCTTTAGTTGCTTGTTTGGACGGGAGTTCGACTCTCCCCGACTCCACTGGATGGGATGATTGAAAAATCATCCCTTTTTTTATTGCACACAAGCAATCCTTTTTCCTTCATTATCAATCGATTATGATACAAAGAATCGATCATAGTAGGTGTTCGATAGATACCATCCTGATAGTATAAATTGCTATCGAACACCAGTTTTACAAATTCCCTTTTTTGAATAATATTTGCTTGAAGAGAGCATTCCATTAATAATCAAAGGTAAACGTTTTTTTAATTTTTCAAATACTCAAATTCTTAATGTTAATGCCTAAAAGACATTTCAAACTTAAATGTCCTTATTTGCCTTATATAGTTCAAAACTCGACCAAACAATAAAATCTGTGGAAATCTGTGGAATCCGTGAAAATCTGTGGAATCTGCGGAATCTGTGGACAAAAAGAATGCCTGAGGCATCAAAACTTAAATGCCCTTTATTTACCTCCTATTCTTGACCACATAATGTTATTTAAAACAAACCTTTCAGAGTCTCAAAAAGCTATTTTTTAACCTCTAATCTTTGAATTAACAACTCAGGTTCATTTGTGGTGATATAATCAAAATTATTTTCAATAATCCAATCCATAACTTCAACATCATTCACGGTCCAGGCGTTTAGAGTAATATTATTCTCTTTCGCTTCTTTTATCCATTCAGGATGTTTTTTAAAAACGGAATAATGGTAATCAATTCCTGAGATATTGTCCAATTTCACTTCCTTTGGAGATTTATTGCCTTCCAGATACTGCAAGGAAGTTTTATTGTCAACTTGTCTTATTTGTTTCAGAATTTCATAATCAAAACTAATGTAGCAAGTTATTTTTTCGGCTTTGAGTTTCTTTACAGTTTCAACAACTTTCAAGGCTGTCATTCTTCCTCTTTCTTTACTTATTTGTGAAGGCTTTATTTCGCAAACCAAAAGTGTGTGTTTATTGTTTCTTTTACCCTCTAAAATATACTCGTTCAAAGTGGGCAACTTCTCACCATTTGAAAGCTTAAACTTTATCAAGTCTGCATAATTTGTTTCCTCGATTGGCAATTTATTGTAATGTGCATCGTGATTGATTACAAGCGAATCATCGGCAGTTCTCCAAACGTCAAATTCGGCGCCAGGCAGTTTCAGTTCGATTGCGTACCTTAATGCTGCAATAGAATTTTCCTGAAGATTGTTTTTTTTCCAAGCTCCACGATGTGCCACAACAGCATTTTTCTTCGCATTGCAAGAAGAAAAAACAACTATTGCCATCAAGAAAAAATATACTCCAAATATTTTAATAGCTTTCATTTTTTATGCAGTTGAAATTTATGATTGTTTATAATAAAATCTTAGTATAACTAGACTGAACCCAAAAGTTTGGACAAATTTATATTTAATTTTGATAATAATTGATATACCCTTTTGGTATTTCGTCAATAAGTTTTTCATTTTTTTTGTCATCTTGAAAAAATTAAAAACCTGACAATGCTTCTGCCAAGTCATACAAAGGAGTGCCATAAAACAGAGCAGGATTGTTATGGATATGCAAATAAAAACTGTACATTAAGTAAAGCTGCATTTTTGTAATCAATCACATCTAAAACCCAATATCAAAATAGCAACCTCTCATTTGGATACAACTACATCCCATTTAGATACTTTTTACAGAAACACTATTCTGACCTTTGCTTTAAATAATTTAAACAAAATTTTATGAGCAATAGTAAAGAAGTAAAATTAGGAAGTCAGGGACTTATTGTTCCTGCATTAGGTCTTGGCTGTATGGGTATGACAACAGGGTTCGGGGGAGATATCTATGGAAAAGCAGATGAAAAAGAAGCGATTGCTGCCATTCACCGTTCTTTGGAGTTGGGCGGTAATTTTTTGGACACGGCAGATATATATGGTCCTTTTCTCAACGAACGGCTAATTGCAAAAGCTATTCAGGGAAACAGGGAAAAGTACATTATAGCCACAAAATTTGGCTTTGAAATTGACGATAACGAACAAGCTACCTGGGCTATAAATGGTAGCAAAAGTTATGTAAAAAAAGCCGTGGAACGTTCATTAAAAAATTTGGGCACCGATTATATTGATTTGTATTACCTGCATCGCTTGGACACCAATACCCCCATTGAAGAGACCGTGGAAGCAATGGGCGAATTGGTAAAAGAAGGGAAAGTAAAATATATCGGTCTTTCGGAAGTAAGTTCCGAAACCATCAGAAAAGCACATCAAGTTCACCCGCTTACGGCAGTACAGTCCGAATATTCATTATTTGAAAGACAAATTGAAGAGCTGGGCATTTTGCATACATTGAAAGAACTAGGCATCGGATTAGTTGCCTATTCGCCAGTTGGAAGAGGATTTTTAAACGGTGCAATACAAAAGCCTGAAGATTTTAACGAAAATGATTTCAGAAAAACGATACCCAAATATCAAGGTGAGCAATTTTACAAAAATGTCGAATTGGTAAATGAAATTAAAAAAGTGGCAGTCGAAAAAAACATCACTTCTGCACAATTGGCTATTGCCTGGGTTATTGCAAAAGGACATACGCCTATTCCGGGTACAAAACGCGTGAAATATGTGGAAGAAAATATGGCAGCAGCTGGCATATCGCTAACGCAAGAAGATTTGAACCGATTGGAAAAAATCATTCCATTGGGAACAGATAATGGTGCAAGATATGACGAAGTATCAATGAAAGGCGTTAATTTGTAAGATGCAAACAGCGGATAACTTAATTGTTTATCCGCTGTTTTTATTAAATTTATGGTATGAAAAACAATAAGACTTATTTTCTTAACTCGGTTTCAGAACTGCATCATTTTCTGAATATCAAAAAACCGACGCACCCTTTGGTAAGTGTTGTAAATCTTGATGATCTTGATTGTATCGATACAGAAGAAATGAGTACGATTGTCTTTAATTACTACACCATTTATTTGAAAAAGAATTTTGACGGAAAAATAAAATATGGACAACAATATTATGATTTTGACGATGGAATAATGACCTTTTTTGCACCCAAACAAATGTTTTCGATAGAAGAAAACAGCTCTACAAAAGTGGAAGGTTGGATGCTTGTTTTTCATCCCGATTTTATTCAAAGCTATTCTTTGGCAAAACGTATTAAAGAATACGGGTTTTTCTCTTATGCCAACAATGAAGCATTGCACCTTTCAGACAAAGAAGAAACCATTATTGCAGGATTAATGCAAAATCTGCAACAGGAAATTGAAGCAATGATAGACAACTATACGCAAGACGTAGTTGTTTCTCACATTGATTTGTTGCTAAACTATTGCAACCGTTTTTACAATCGTCAATTCATTACACGAAATAAAGCGTCAAACGATTTGTTTTTAAAATTTGAAGATTTACTAAACGCCTATTATCAAAATGATGATTTGAGTGTAGCGGGGTTACCGACCGTTCAATATTTTGCCGACAAGCTATCTGTATCGCCTCACTATCTGAACGATATGCTGAAAAATTTGACGGGACAGACCACACAACAACATATTCAAAATCAACTCTTGGAAAAGGCCAAAGAACTTTTATCGACAACAGAATTATCCGTAAGCGAAATCGCTTATTATTTAGGTTTTGAATATCCGCAATCATTCAGCAAAGTGTTTAAAAACAAAACCAACCAGACTCCACTAGAGTTTAGACAGTCTTTTAACTGACCAAAATAACAGACAATGTACACGACAGAAAAGGCCCACCACCAACAGCTGGAGTTGTATATGTAGCACGAACAATGAAACTCCTGTTGAACTGGTTTTTCCGATGCATCGGAAAAAACGGAGTACCTGCCGTCAACCTTATGGAGTTATCATAAAATTCTGAGAGAGAACAGCAATAGTTAATGATTTCGTTATTTTTAATTAGTAAATATTGAATTAAATTTATTTAATTTGCCTCTAATTATAATTAATTATTGAAAAATAAACATTGGCTGCAGACGAAAATAATACAAGCGAAAGCTATATAAAGAAAATATTTGATGAACACTATAGGTCACTTGTTCAATATGCAAATCGTTTTTTGGGCATAGATGAATGTGAAGATTTAGTTCAGGATATTTTTATAGGCCTATGGGAAAAAGAAAATGCATTTCCAGATGAACTGCATCTAAAAGTATATCTGTATAAGGCCGTTCGCAACAAATGTTATAATGTTATTAAGCATAATCTTGTAAAAAATAAATATGCAGAAAATACTATTCAGTCTTTAGAAGATGATGATTTGTTCCTAAAGCAAATTCTTGAAGAAGATATAGTGTGTCAACTATATAAAGCAATTGAGGTTTTACCTGATAGAAAAAGAGAAATTATAAAACTAAGTCTTAAGGGGCTTAAAAATGCTGAAATTGCCGAGGAATTAGGGATACAGCTTCAAACTGTTAAAACATTAAAAAGCCAGTCTTATAAAATATTAAGGGATCAGTTCAGAGATTTAGAATCAATAATTTATTTTTTATTGGTTTAAATGTTTTTTTTAACTCCTTATTAAAAAAATTGATTTAGATCTTAATCGACTTATTTTCAAAAATTTAGTACTTCCTATAAACGTTAGTAATGAATCAAAATATTATATAAATTTTATTTTTTTAAAATTTGATAAAAAAAATGGTTTTTCAATAGTACCTTTTTCAATATTAGTTGTTCTATAATAAATCAACAATAGAATGATAGATATTTTTCAAATTTCCAAACTACTAATCAAAAGAAAATTAAAAGTCTTAACAGATTCTGAAAAATTAGAATTGCAAGATTTTAATAAAAAAAACTCGTTTGTAAAAGAAATTAAAATAAAAAAATTAGTAGATAAAATTGACTCTTATTCAGAAATTGATACTGAAAAAGCATGGGAAATATTAGAAGCTAAGTATCAGGAAAAAAATAAAAAACCTGTTTTTTTTATTAGTAAAAAACCTTGGTTTAAATATGCCGCCGCCGCCACGGTAATAAGTTTTCTGGCTATAACTTTCTTCTTCAAACATAAAATATTCAATAAATCGGACGAAATTCCTGCAGTCATTGCAAAGAATGATGTTAAAAATGGTAGACCAGGAACCGATAAAGCAACCTTGACTTTAGCTGACGGTTCGAAGATAGCATTAGAAAAAGGAACTCCGGTTCAAACTCAAAATGCAAACAGTAATGGTGAAGAACTTATTTACGAATCCAGTAAAAATACTTCAAGGCTAGTTTACAATTATTTGACAATCCCCAGAGGTGGTCAATTCGTTATAAAATTATCCGATGGCACAAAAGTGTGGTTGAATTCCGCGTCTCAATTAAAATTTCCTGTAGCATTTATAGAGGGAGAATCACGAGATGTGGAATTGGTTTATGGTGAAGCCTATTTTGAAGTGTCGCCAAGTACTGCACATAAAGGGGCTCATTTTCAGGTTTATAACAAGAAGCAAAAAGTAGAAGTTGTAGGAACTGAATTCAATATAAAAGCATATAACGACGAGTCAAATATTTATACAACTCTGGTGAATGGAAAAGTCAATGTTGAAACAGGAAACAAGAAATTAAGATTAGTCCCAAATCAACAACTAAATCTAGATCTTAAAAATAACACTTCAACAATTAAAACTGTGGATACCTATAATGAAATATCCTGGAAAGACGGTGTCTTTAGTTTTAAAGGAAAACCACTAAAAGAAATTATGAAAGTAATATCTAGGTGGTATGATGTTGACGTGGTTTTTGTTAATAAAAATCTTGAAACGGTTCAGTTTAAAGGGAGTCTTGATAAAAAACAATCTCTTCAAGAGATTCTGTCAATTATGAAATCAACTACAATTGAGAGTTATGAAATTAAAGAGAAAACTTTAATAATTAAATAAAGTCATTGGAACGATTATTAAAAATACAGTTCAATATTGATAAGCAATCCATCTATTCAAGGAGATTGAAGTTTTGTTCGGGTACATTTTCCATTGAAAGACAATTAAAAAAGAATAAAAACAACTCATTAAATAAATTATTAACCAATTAAAACCAAAATAAAACCATTGCCTATGAAATAAAATAATAAAAAAGAAGGATAGAGTTTAACCCGTCAAAGTACAAACTCTACCCCCTTATCAAATTATCAATTAATTAATATGTTTAACTAAAAAATAATGACAAATTTATGAAAATTAATTTTACGTATCCCCATTTTTACTTTAGAAAGTGGCTATTAATAAATATTATGCGAACATTCATATTCTTATTTTGCACAACACTTTTTGCCTTGACTCCCGAAAATGTTTTGTCACAACATTCAAAAATCGTGGTAAAAGAAAATATAAAAATGTCCATAGATGAAGTTTTCGACTTAATTATGGACCAAACTGATTATAAATTCTTTTATGAAGAAGGTATTTTTGAAGGACTTCCCATGGTGAGCCTAAAGAAAGGCAGCATACAAATTAACGATCTTTTAAAACAAAGTCTTGCAGATGCTGATATAGATATTGTTATAGGCAATAATAACACGGTTATTATTAAAGAAAAACCCAAGACTACCTTGGTTTTGCAGAAAATTAAGGTGACTGGAAAAGTAACTGATCCTGCCGGAATGCCTATTCCCGGAGCTAATGTTACTGAAAAAGGCACTAAAAACAGCACACAAACTGATCTAGACGGAAAATTTACCATAGATGTAGCAAATAATGATGCAATATTAATATTTAGCTTCATCGGGATGATATCTCAAGAAAAATTGGCTACCTCAACAATTGTAAATGTTCAATTAAAAGAAAATACTACAGAACTTGATAACATTGTAGTAACTGCATTAGGCAGAAAGAGAGAGAAAAAAGCTTTGGGCTATGCTTCACAAGAAATTAAAGGAACGGATTTATTAGCAGGGGCTGCAAGTGGAAACTTTCTTAATGATCTTTCTGGAAAAGCCTCAGGGGTTTATATTAGAAAAAATACAAATTTTGGAGGTTCTACAAATGTAGTCTCAAGAGGGATAAAAAGTCTTACAGGAAATAATCAAATGCTTATTGTAATTGATGGTATGCCTATCAATAATTCAACTGTAAATTCGAGTACTGCTGGACAAGGAGCTAGAAATACCTATGACTATGGTAATGCTGCCATGGATATTAATCCTGATGATATCGAATCGGTAAACGTGTTAAAAGGTGCTGCAGCTGCCGCCTTATACGGATGGCAGGCTGGTAATGGTGTAATTATGATTAGCACTAAAAAAGGTAAGGCTACTAAAGGGATGGGGGTTACTGTTTCAAGTGAGTTTAATGTAGGAACTGTTGATAAAAATACTTTTCCTGTTTACCAAAATAAATATGGACAAGGTTATGGCCCCAGTTATGATTCAGCGGGTAATCCAAAAGGTATTCCAGTAGGACCAACAGGAGCCTTTTTTACGATAGACAAAAATGGTAATCAAGTAGTAACTACAACTGATGACGCTTCTTATGGCGTTGCTTTTGATCCAAATCTTTCTGTCTATACATGGGAATCATATACTCCGTATTCTTCAAAATATGGACAGAAATCTGCATGGCAAGCAGCTGAAAATGGTCCTATTAGTTTTTTTCAAACTGCTACAACATTCAATAATTCAATATCTCTTGAAGATGCTAATGACAAAACTAACTTTGTTTTAAATTACAATAATTTTATAGAGACGGGTACATTACCAAATAGTGAATTAAAGAAAAACAACGCAAGTCTAAAGTTAAATCACAAATTTACTGATAAATTATCTACGAGTGTTTTTGCAAGTTATATGACACAAAACACAGTTGGTAGAAATAGTTCTGGATACACAGGAGATAACATTACGGGGTGGTTTCGTCAATGGTGGGCTACTAATGCAGACCTTCAATCACTTAAAGATGTTTTTGAAAATTCGGGAGGAAAAAATATATCTTGGCTTATGGCTGATCCTGCTAATGGAAACACTGCGCCTAAAACCATGGATAATCCATATTTTACCAGATATAAAAATTACCAATCTGATGAAAGAAACCGTTTTATTGGTTATGGTCAATTGGATTACAAATTAACAGATTGGTTATTAGCTTCTGGAAAAGTGAGTATTGATAGTTATTCGGAATTACGTGAGGAAAGAAAAGCTACAGGATCTATTAATGGATCATTTGGTATAAGTAGGGCAAATGTTCCTTCAGGATATCAAAAATATGTTGGTATGTTTTCTGAGCAAAACTATCAGTTTATTTTAACTTTCAATAAAAAAATTGCTGAGGACTTTTCTGTAAATGCTTTGGCAGGAGTAAACGCTTTAAGAACAAAAAGTAATTCAACTCTTGCTTCAACAGATGGAGGACTTATTATACCAGGTATCTATGCTTTATCAAATTCGGTAAATCTTTCACCGTTTCCGGTAGAAACAGAAAATAATTCGGCCGTAAATAGTGCTTATGCTTCTGTTTCTTTAGGATACAAAGATTTCTTATATTTAGAAGGGACTGTTCGAAATGATGCATTTTCTACCTTACCAAAAGGGAATAATTCTTTAAATACATTCTCTACTTCTGCGAGTTATGTTTTTACAAAGCACATCAACGCGGATTGGTTGTCTTTCGGAAAATTAAGAGGAAGTTATGCTGAGAATCCACAAGGAAATATTGATTTGTATTCATTAACTGATGTTTATGATAAAAATAACCCCTTTGGTTCAAATCAAATTTATTCAATACCAAATAGAAGTACTAACCCTGATTTACGCCCTGTAAAAACGACATCTAAAGAAATTGGCTTGGAGATGCAGTTTTTGAACAAAAGAATTGGATTTGATGTAAGTGCCTACAAAAGTTTAAGTAATGATCAAATATTTCCTGTAGATTATTCTACTGCAACTGGTAATTCTTCAAGATATGTTAACGCAGGTTCAGTTGAAAATAAAGGTATTGAGGTACAATTCAATGTGACTCCAATACAAACAAAAGATTTTAATTGGGATGTTTTTGTAAACTGGTCTAAAAATGAGAATACGCTCGTGTCATTGGCTTCAGGAATTGAAACCCTTTCAATAGGTGGATTTCAAGGTATAGGTATAGTGGCAAAAGTAGGTCATCCTTATGGAGATATAGTTGGTAAAGACTATGTTTATGCTGCAGATGGACAAAAAATCACAGCGAATGGTCTTTATGTAATGACAACTACAACAAATAATGTTATCGGTAATATTACCCCTGATTGGATTGGTGGACTTCGTAATAAATTTACCTACAAACAACTTTCATTTGGTTTCTTAATCGATGTGCAACATGGAGGAGATCTTTATTCTTTGGATCAAGCATACGGACAACATACAGGTTTATATGAATCTACAGCGGGGTATAATGAATTAGGAAATCCTATAAGAAATACACTTGCAAATGGAGGTGGACTGATTCTTCCCGGAGTAAATAGAGATGGTACACCAAATACGACCAGAACACCACGTCCAGAAGTTGCCGGTAGTATTTATGGATATAAAGCTAATCCAGAAAAAGCATTTATATATGATGCAAGCTATGTTAAATTGAGAGAAGTAAACCTTACCTATACATTCCCATCAAAGGTTGTATCTAAAATGGAGTTGACTGATTTAAGAGTTTCTTTAATAGGTTCTAATTTATGGATAATTGATAAAAATCTTCCTGATGCAGATCCAGAGAGTGGGGTTAGTGCAGGTAACTTATCTTCAGGTTATTCAGGAGGTTCACTTCCTTCAACTAGAAACATTGGTTTTAATCTAACTTTAAAATTTTAATCATGAAAAAAATACTTTTATTAATATCTATTGTAAGCATAGCTTTTTCGTGTAGTTCGGATATTACAGACATAAATATTGATCCAAAAAAATCCAGCAGTGTACAACCAGAATATTTATTTACAGGTGCTCAGAAAGCATTAGTTGATCAGGTAGTCACAACTAGTCAGGTTTTCAGATTGTTTTCACAACAGTGGGCATCAACTACTATTCCTTCTTCGAGTCAATATGTTATTCCAGATGTTCCAGATGCACGTTTCACTGTATTTTACAGGGACGTTTTAAAGGATTTTTCTGTTGCAAAAACCATGATTCAAAATACACCTACTTCAACCGCTGCATCTGATATTGCTATTAAGCAAAATAAATTAGCTCTTATCGATGTTCTAGAAGTTTATTGTTATAGTATGTTGGTAGATACCTTTGGGAATGTTCCTTATTCTCAAGCTCTTGACATTAAGAATTTTCCTTTACCAGCCTATGATGATGCTAAAACTATTTATTTGGATCTTATCGCAAGATTAAAGGAAGATGCAATTATATTGAAAGCAAATTCTGCAAATCCTAACTTCGGTAGCGCGGATATTATTTACGGAGGAAATGCGGCAAGTACTGCAAAATGGGCTAAATTTGCCAACTCATTAATTATCAAATTAGCTGTAAATATTTCAGATGTTAATCCAGCTATTGCTACGACTAGCATTCAGACAGCTCTTTCATCTGGACCATTAGCGAGTAATGCTGATAATACCAAGCTAACATATTTGACTACTACAGGGAATCAAAATCCATTATATACTGCTTTAGTAACAAGCAATAGAAATGATTTTATTCCCGCTGAACCTTTTGTTGCTGCAATGGATGCTATAGTTCCTGGAGGTGACCCAAGGATGACAAAATATTTTGTTAACGCTACCGCTCCAGCACCTGTTCTTCCAGCAGGACGAACTTTTATAGGTGGTACTTATGGAGAAGCCAATGTTTTTTCAACATATTCACACATAACTGCAACATTAAACAACCCTGTGTTTCCAGGTACTTTATTTGATTATTCTGAATTACAATTTTTACTTGCTGAAGCAGCCGAGAAAAATTTAATTCCGGGAGGTTCTGCTAAAGCTAAAACGTATTATGATGCTGGGATAACCGCTTCAATGTTAGATTGGGGAGTAGATAGTAATGCCATCACGACTTATCTTTCAAGTCCTAAGGTAGCTTACACAAATGTTTTAAGTGGAGCAACGTATAAAGAAAAAATTGGTAATCAAGCTTGGTTTGCCCTTTATAATAGAGGATTTGAAGCGTGGACATCCTATAGAAGATTAGATTTTCCAATTTTAAAATCTCCTACGGCTGCAGTAAATAGAGGTATTTTAACTGTTCCTGTACGTTATCTCTATCCTGGAGCTGAGCAGACAAAAAATGAAACTAATTATAAAAAAGCCTCTAGTGATATTGGTGGAGACTTGATGAATACTAAAATATTTTGGGATAAATTTTAGTCCTGATATGATTATGTTTTAATCAATTAAGTTGATAATCGAAGATTGAATATTAATCCAAATTGGGACTATAGAAGATAAATGTTTTGAGTTTTGTTTGAAATATCCCCATTTGCTTTTTTGTAATTGGGGATATTCTTTTATTAAAGGTATCTATTGCAAATTAATATTTAGTTCTCTAAATAATCCAACCAAAACGTTGTAGTATAAAACGATTTTGATATAACTATTCAAAGTAAACATTACTAATTTAAATTTTACAGTATGAAAAGCATACTTTACGCGGCTTTGTTTTTTTTTATGGGATTCCAAAATTCTAATTCACAACAATTGAGATCTCCTAATGGAAATTTCATTATGGAGTTTGCATTACAAAATGATGGAACCCCAACTTATAATTTAACTTATAAAGGAAAAATAGTTGTAAAGCCCAGTAAATTGGGACTTGAACTTAAAGAAGATAAAAATATTAAAAAATCATTATTGAATGATTTTACTATAATAGATAAAAAAACTGATTCATTTGACGAAACTTGGAAACCAGTTTGGGGAGAAGTAACATCAATCCGTAATCAATACAATGAGCTAGCGGTAACATTAAATCAAAATGAAACTGATAGGCAAATTATCATTCGTTTTCGATTGTTTAATGATGGATTAGGTTTCCGTTATGAATTCCCAACCCAAAAAAACCTAGTCTATTTTGTTATAAAAGAAGAGAGAACACAATTTGCAATGACAGGAGATCATACAGCTTTTTGGATGCCCGGAGATTATGATACCCAAGAATATGATTATACCACTTCTAAATTATCAGAAATCAGAGCGCTTTTTGTAAAAGCAAAAAACAGAAATTTATCTCAGCCTCCCTTTTCTGTAACTGGAGTACAAACATCTCTTATGTTAAAAACAAATGATGGTTTGTATGTCAACTTACATGAAGCAGCATTAATTAATTATTCTTGTATGCACCTGAATTTGGATGACAAAAATATGATATTAGAGTCTTGGTTAACTCCAGATGCAAATGGCGATAAAGGATATATGCAAGCACCTGCACATTCACCTTGGCGTACAATTATTGTGAGTGATGATGCCAGAGAAATTTTAGCTTCTAAGATGACTTTGAATTTAAATGATTCTTGCAAAATAGAAGATACATCATGGATTAAACCTATCAAATATGTTGGTGTTTGGTGGGAAATGATTACAGGGAAAAGTTTATGGAGGTATACCGATGAATTACCATCTGTGCAATTAGGTATTACTGATTATTCTAAAGTAAAACCAAACGGAAAACATGGTGCAAATAAGGAGAATGTGAAAAAATACATTGATTTTGCCGCTACAAATGGTTTTGATGCCGTATTAGTTGAAGGCTGGAATGAGGGCTGGGAAGACTGGCTTGGTCGCTCCAAAGACTACGTTTTCGATTTTGTAACGCCATATCCTGATTTTGATGTTAAAGAGATACATGAATATGCAAAATCGAAAGGAGTAAAAATGATTATGCATCATGAAACATCTGGATCTGTTCGTAACTATGAGCGTCACATGGACAAGGCGTATCAATTCATGAAGGAAAATGGATACGATGTTGTAAAGAGCGGCTATGTAGGCAATATTCTCCCAAGAGGAGAAAATCATTATAATCAATGGATTGTAAATCATTATCAATATGCAATAGAAAAAGCAGCCGAATATAAGATTATGGTGAATGCTCATGAAGCGGTTAGACCAACAGGTATTTGCAGAACTTATCCTAATTTAATCGGTAACGAATCTGCTAGAGGAGGAGAGTGTGAAGCTTTTGGCGGTTCAAAACCAAATCATGTAACAATAATACCTTTTACCCGATTAATTGGTGGGCCAATGGATTATACTCCTGGGATTTTCGAAATGGACATAAGTAAAATGAATCCCCGCAATAAGTCATATGCTAACTGCACTATGGCAAATCAACTCGCACTGTATGTAACTCTTTACAGTCCCTTGCAAATGGCTGCCGATTTACCCGAAAATTATGATAGATTTCCGGATGCTTTCCAGTTTATTAAAGATGTGGCAGTAGATTGGAGCGAAAGCAATTATTTAGAAGCTGAACCTGGTCAATATATTACAGTTGCCCGTAAAGCAAAAGGAACGAATAACTGGTTTGTAGGGAATGTAAATGGATATGAGCCTCGGACTTCAACTATTAATTTTGCTTTTTTAGAAAAAGGAAAAAAATATACGGCCACTATTTATGCCGATGGAAAAGATGCTAATTACAAAACAAATCCGCAAGCTTACACTATTCGAAAAATAGCAGTAACTAATAAATCAAAACTTTCCCAATTAAGTGCCTCTGGAGGTGGTTACGCTATAAGTATAGTTGAAGATCAAAAACAAAAAATGTTTTAGAGTTTTAGATGTTATATGTTCTTTCAATTGTGAATTAGGACGTAGATCTGAAATTAGAATAAAAATCAATTATTTAATTAGAATCAGTAGTGGATGTTAACTACAAAAATTAAAAATCAAGAACATGGGCCTGAATACAAAATTTTTGACGGTATTATTATTTGTAAATTTTTTTGCTTTTGCACAAATAAAAGGAGATGAATGGAATTTGATAGCTAATTCAAGGGAAAATTATTTTGGAGTTGCGATGGCAAATGGTAAGATTGGAATTGTTACAGATGATACACCTCTGAAAACAAAAGAAATCATTCTTAATGGCGTTTATGATGCTAATCCTAAAAATGGAATTAGCAAAGTTGTAAGAGGAATTGAATTTTTAAATTTACACTTGTCAATTGATGATCAAATGATCGATGGTTCTAATATTGATCATTGGAGTCAACAGGTTTCTATGAAGGAAGGAACAAGTACAACTTCGTTTCAATTTAAAGATTTGGCCCAAATTAAGTATACCATTTTGGCTAATCGAGTATTGCCTTATTCGGCAATGGCTATCGTAGAGATAGTACCAATGCAAGATATTGGAATAAGTGCATTTAATTATATGAATGTTCCAGAAGAGATGAAGATTACCAAAAGTGAGTTTAGAGTGATGAAGAAAAAGAACTATGGAATACCTCTTTTTAAGACTACTGCTCAAACAAATACTGGTAAATGGAGTGTTTCAGCATCTACTACTTTTCTTTTTGACGGTCAAGCAGAATTTGTATCACAAAAGGGATCTGAAGTAGGTTTTTCGAAAAAAATACAGAAAGGAAAAAAATATCGATTTGTAATTGCTGGAGGGATTTGTAATTCTAAAGATATTTTAGATCCAATAAATGAGTCGGAACGTCAAGCAATTTATGCTTTTTTAGAAGGAATAGATAACTTACTCGATAAACATAAAAAAGCGTGGGCTAATTTGTGGGAAACAGGTGATATTCAAATAGAGGGTGATTTAGATGCACAACAAAGGGTTAGATTTGCCTTATATAATTTATATTCTTTTATTCGGGAAGGTAGCAGGCAAAGTATTTCACCGATGGGATTATCATCTCAGGGATACAATGGACATATTTTTTGGGATACAGAACTATGGATGTATCCATCACTTTTAGCGTTACAACCAGAAATGGCAAAATCTTGTTTAGACTACAGATCCGATAGATTGCAGAAAGCAAAACTGAAAGCATTTATCTATGGTTATGATGGAGCAATGTATCCTTGGGAGTCTGATGATACAGGGGAAGAAGCTACACCAACAAGTGCTTCAATGGGTGTTTTTGAACAACATATTACTGCGGATGTTTCTATTGCTTTTTGGAATTATTATGCCTTGACCCAAGACAAAAAATGGTTACGTGAAGAATGGAATGTGATAAAAGAAACTGCCGATTTTTGGATTAGTAGAGTTGTTAAAAATGGAGATGGGAGTTATTCTATTTTAAATGTGGTTGGAGCTGATGAATATGCCCTAAATGTTGATGATAATGCTTTTACAAATGCAGCTGCAATTGAATCACTCAAAAATACTATAAAAGCTGCAGACATATTGAATGAGCCAATTAATCCAAAGTGGGTTGAAGTTTCAAATAAACTAAAAATTCATAGTGAAAATGGAATAACTCAAAATTATAAAGGCTACAAAGGTCAAACAACAAAACAGGCTGATGTGAATTTGTTAGCATATCCATTGCATGTTGTTAATGATGAAAAACAAATCAAAGCAGATTTGGATTATTACGCCGCAAAGATCGATTCAAAGGATGGACCAGCGATGACTTATGGCGTGCTTTCTGTTCTCTATACACGCTTAGGAGATAGAAAGAAAGGGTATGACTATTTTGTGAAATCGTATTTACCTAATAGTCGTCCACCATTTGGAGTGTTCTCTGAATCTGCCAATAGTAATAATCCGTATTTTGCTACTGGAGCAGGCACCATGCTGCAAGCTGTAATTTATGGTTTTGGAGGTGTTGAGCAAACAGATAATGGATTGAAATTCAACAAAGGCTTACTTCCTGAAAAGTGGAAATCTTTAAAGATAATTGGTGTTGGGACAGACAATAAAACTATTTTAATAAAATAAATGGACTAAGATTGTTGTTGCATTAGGCTAAACATTCTTTTCCGTTCGGTGATAAAAGTGCTATCACTGCAAACAGGAATTGGTTTACCGATACAGAAACAAAAGTGCGAAAATCAAGAATTTTTATTAGAAAAAAAACATTTGTTTAATTTTAAGAATTTGTTTTTCATATCAAACTCATTTATCATAAAGGATTTCATTCTCAAAAATCTTCTTCTAAAAATTAAATTAAATAGTTTTGCTTTTCTAACATTTTAACCTCCAATCGGTGTTAAACCATTTTCATAGGCAATTTAAAATTCATCTTACAGAATTAGAAACTATTGAAACTTTATTTATGAGATCAATTTTAACGTATTAAACTATTATTTATAAACTTGTTTCAAACATTAAGGCTATGTGTTCTTATTGAGGATTAATAAAAAATTCCTTCCAATTGAGATAATAGATAAAAGTTTATTTGTGATGTTTTGTTTACGTTAGATTTATACCTCAGTGCCTCAAGATCTGTAAAAGCTTGTAAATAATAAGCTGCTAATTTCTCCATCGGCAAAAATAATTGATCTCTTTTGTTTCTTTGTCATTGAAGTGTTCGACTTTAGCCTTTTACTTTTAAAAAATACCTGATTACTAAAAAACGTTTAAATTCTTACCAAGAATATTTTATTCTCAAAGGCACATTTCAAAAACATAAATCATAAAATATTGATAGTAAAGCAATTACTTCATTGTTTTAAACTGTCAAAAAACGTTAAAATCGGTATAAGGTGTTCGACTGTAGCACCATCGATTCCACTATTAACCCTGTAATCTATTGATTTTCAGGGTTTTATTTTGATAGTTGCCGTTTTCGTTGCTTTTTTGATTGTTAATAATAATTTTTAAGTCAAACTATTCTTTATAATTCCATAAGAAGAAAACTAAATTTTCTAAATTAATTTAGAAATATCCTAAAAGTTTTAGATGTGAATTTATAAACAAACTGTATTACAAAATGATATTTCCGGAAAAATTCCGGGCAAAGACTATTATTACTGCGATGGAATTACTTGGCACCGATATCCTCAAGATACAAATATCAATTTGGCCTATGAAGGAATTGAAGATTTCAAAAAATCAATAGTAAAATGCAAAGCCAAAGTTGATTTTGTAAATGCTAAGCACAACCGTTCTGGTAATGATGCTTTAGGATGGGGTATTGGAGAATACAATGCTAAAGGTGGCCCACAAGTACATACTTGGGAAAACGGACAAATGTTTGGTGGAATACTCAATTTATGCATGCAATATGGGGCAACATTTGCTGCTACCTGGAGTATGTTTGAAAACGGTGGAAACAGAAAAGGAACTGATTTTAGTTCAATTGATGGTGCAAACATGACTCCTAGACCAACGTACCGTCACATGCAGATGATTGCCAAAAACTTTAAAGGAATTTATGCCGAAGGAAAATCGTCACTATCCGATATCATTACTTTTGGTTCAGTCGATGGAAATAATATTAGTGTAATGATCATAAACAGGACAAATAAACCAGCTACTTTTACATTACATTTAAACAAAAACATAGTTGCAGATAATACAGAAACAACATTAAATATAGATGCAAACAGCGCCATAGTTCATACGGGTACAATTGAAGCTTTAGCCACGCACAACTATGTTTTCAAAAATAATGAAATAGTAAGAACAGTTTATACCAATCAACATTTCATTAATGAGAAAGCTCCTGAGGAATCTAAATTGAAAAATTTGTGAATTTTTAAAAACAAATTTTAATTGATGCAAACTAGCGAGTCACTTCCTCTATCAAATAAAAAATGGATTTAAAATCGATGCCACCCATGCTTTCTAATCCAATTTCGCAAGTCCTACTCGTGGAATAACCCACTTCGCAATTGATTGGAATTTGTGCTTTTAGGTCACGTAATCCGTGTTCGTTGAGTTCTGGAATGAGAAATCCTCTGTCTCCGGCAAAACCACAACAATTGCTATCTATCATCGTAACCTGATTGGCGCAAAGTTGAGACAAAGCCATAAGCTGATCCATTTTTCCAATTTTTTTAACGGAACAAACTGGGAAAACAGCAACTGTTTCTTTTTTATTTTTTACAGTCAAAAGGGGCATTACGTAATCCAGCATAAATTCAATGGGGTCGACTATTTGTAAGGCTTTCGAAAACTCTTCTTTCGAATGGTAAAAACACGGACTCATATCATACAAAACGGGATATTTTCCGTTTTCTGAAGCTTTTAAAAGAGCCGTTTCCAATGCATTGGATTGGGCGTGATTGGCTTCGGCAAAACCCTTACTTGAAAAAGGCATTCCACAACACAGCGAGTCCAATGCTTCGGGATAAATTATTGTAAAACCCGCGCGAATCAATAATTGATGCGTCAATTCTGTCACTTGAAGATCGTCTGCTGCTTGAAAACTATTTTTACCCATACTTCTGTTGATGCAAGAAGGGAAATAAACTACTTTTAAATCGGATGTTGTATTCATTTTACTGCTGTTGATTCGTGTTGATTTTGTTAGCACCTTTAGGCATTTCGGGAATCCATTTTGGCACATTTCCGAAACTAATATAATGCAATCCATTAGATAAAGTCGTCATTATTTTGGTTCCAAATACCGAATGACAAAAAGAAACTATTTTCAAACCTACTCTCAAAGTTGCCGTTGTTCCAGCCATATGAGAACCAATATAAGCGGCAACTTTTTTATTTCCAGAACTCAATTCTTTGGCACGCCAAGTTTTTACAAATTTACCGGTATCAATATTCACTGGGCAAGCCAAAGCACAAAGTCCATCGGTAGCACAGGTTTCGTCCAATTGATAAGTGACATCTTTCAGAATCGCTGCCAAACGTATAGAATCCTCGTTCGTTGCCTCCAAACGGCTAATTTCTCGGGCAATCACAATCCGTTGTCTTGGTGATAAGGTCAAACCTTCGGAAACACAATGCGGTTCGCAAAAACCACATTCCATACATTTGTCAACAATGGCGTGGGATTCGGGCATTGGTTTTAAATTCTTGAGATGCGCTTTGGGATCGGGATTGATTAAAACATCCGGATTGATTTTGTTGTTTGGATCAAAAATATTTTTAATACGTTTCATAATTTCGTAGGCCGCATTTCCCCATTCTTTTTCGACAAATGGTGCCATATTTCGACCCGTTCCATGCTCGGCTTTTAGAGATCCTTTGAAACGATCTACTACTATTTTGACCAATTCCGACATTAATTTTTCGTAACGATCGACTTCGTTTTGATTCGAAAAATCTTGCGAAAACACCAAATGCAAATTTCCCTCCAAAGCGTGACCAAATAAAACGGCATCGTGGTATTCGTGTTTTTTAAATAGCTCTTTCATAGCCAAACAAGCATCGGCAAGTTGAATTAAAGGAAAAGCTACATCTTCAATAATTACGGATGTTCCATTTTTTCGAAGACCTCCAACAGTTGGCAACAAACCCTTTCGAGCTTTCCAATTGAAATAATATTGTTTGGGATTGGATGTGAATTCATATTCCGCATACGTGGGAATGGATTCAATTTCCAAACGAACTTTAAGCTGTTTGAGCAACATTGCATCCAAATCATTATCCCGACATTCGACCAATAAAGCACAAGCCGATTCGGGTAAGGTTTTGAAATAATCGGGTGCATCAGGGTCGTTTTCTACCGAGCGAATGGAATCCCTATCTAATAATTCTACTGCTGCAACTGGTGCTGATTTCAATAAAATAGTCGCATTACAAGCATCCTGAATCGTATTGAAAATAAGCAAAGAACAAGATTTAAATTTTTCGTCAATCACCGTTTTGAAAGTCACATTCGAAATAAAAGCCAAAGTGCCTTCCGAACCAACCATCAGGTGTTTGATAATTTCAATCGGATCTTGATAATCAACTAAAGCATTGATGCTGTATCCTGTTGTATTTTTTATTTTGAATTTATTTTTGATGAAATGATACAATATTTCATCATTTTTGATGGTATCTCTAAGACTTTCGATTTCTCGAATTAAAGCTGTATGGCTGTTTTTGAAATCCGAAACACTAACTGAATCTGAGGTGTCGAGAATGGTTCCGTCGTTCAACACAATACGAATATCGGCAATGGTTTGATAGGAGTTTTGAGCCGTTCCGCAACACATTCCACTGGCATTATTGGCAACAATTCCGCCAATCATTGCTGCTCCGATGGATGCTGGATCAGGACCGATTTTCAATCCGTGTGGCGCTAAAAACTGATTCGCTTTGGAACCAACAATTCCGGGTTCTAATTTAATTTTTTGATTGTTGTCTAAAAGTTCGAACCCTTTCCAACCGTGAGTGGCTACCACCAAAACCGAATCGGTAATGGCTTGTCCCGACAAACTCGTTCCTGCTGCACGAAAAGTCAATGCAATATCGAGTGATTTGGCTTGTTTGATGATTTCGATTACTTCGGCTTCGTTATGCGCCAAAATAACAATTTTTGGAATCAATCTATAAAAACTGGCATCGGTTCCGTAAGCAAGTGTTTGCAAAGGATTGTCTAAGATTCTTTTTGGATCCATTGAAACCAATAAAATATCTTTAAACTTTTGATAATTAGGAGCTAACATAAAGATTGTTTTAATTTTTTTTATTTACCAAAGAAGTACACCATCAAACCGGCCACGATAATGTAAAATAAAGCGTAAGGTAACGCTTTTTTCATAATTGTACCTTCTTCTCCCTGTTGGCCACAAGCCGATGTAGCAATAGCAATACTTTGAGGCGATATAATTTTTCCACCTGTAGCTCCAACGGTATTGGCAGCAGCAAACCAACTGGGTTCCCCTCCTATTTGATGAGCCATATTGGCTTGAAGTTTTCCAAATAAAATATTAGATGATGTGTCACTTCCAGTAAGAAAAGCGCCCAAACAACCAATTGCTGGAGCAAATAAAGGGTAAAATGTTCCCGTGGCAGCTGCTAGTGCCAAGCCTAAAACCGGAATCATTCCAGAAAAATCCATTATGGTAGATAAAATGATAAGACTAATAACTGTAATATAGGTTTTCTTTAATTGGATAATTGATTTCCTTAGCACTGAAAACAAATCCTTTATTGTTGCTCCTTGAAGAAGACCTCCAAGAAAAGTTCCTAAAAAAATTAAGATTCCACCGTCTGTGAGCCAGAAAATTTTTATTGTTTTTTCGATTCCTTCAATTGTTAAAGTTATGGGAGTGGCGCTGATGGATTGAAAAAAGGTTCTTAACACTTCAAACAAAGGACTTGTGACTATTATGAAAAATAAAATCAATCCATAAACCGACCAAGCGTTTAAAATTTGTGCATTGGTTTTAGCTTCTAAAGCTACATCAGGGTCTTTTATGGCTGTAATTTTTCCCCAAATTACAATCACAATTATGGAGGCAATACTTCCTAATATTGCGGGAGTTTCAATTCCGATATAGAGTACAGAAAAATATTGAACAGCGATAGAAACACTTCCCACAGCCAAACTCAATAAAATGTTTTTGGGCAAAGATTTTAAACTAGAATCGGTTAAAGTCACGATAATAAAAGGGATAATTATCATTAATGGTATTAGTTGAAAAACAACATCTGCTCCTAAACCGGTCAAATTTTCGTATCCTATTTCAATAGCAATAGCTTTTACCGGAACTCCCACTGCTCCAAAAGCCGTTGGGACACTATTGGAGAGTAGACTTACCAGAGCGGAAAAAAGTGGTCTATACCCAAGCCCAATTAATATTGCTGCAGGAATGGCAACTGCTGTCCCAAATCCAGCCATTCCCTCCAATAAACCACCAAAACCCCAAGTGAGTAATAAAACTTGAATCGTTTTATCTTTTGAAATATTCGAAAATTGGAATTTTAAAACATCCATTTTTTGGGTAAAAACCAAAACATTATAACTGTAAATGGCTGCAATAATTATTAATATGATGGGAAAAATAGCTTTTAATGTTCCATATATTACTGAAAGTCCTATTGATTCTAATGAAAAGTCAAAACCAAAACCAGCGATTAAAACTGTCGTTATTAGGGTTATAAAAGCACTTTTATCTCCCGAAACTTTGAGGAATCCAAGTAATACAATCAATAAAACTACTGGAGTGACTGCAAGAATAATATTTAGAACGTTCATAAAAATTGACTTAAAATTCAGATTTATTTTTAACTTTTTGTGATGGCTAAGTTAACATCTACTCTATTCTATTTTGAAATTATGATTTCTGTGAGACTCAATATTTTTTTAAAAGCTGAAATAAAACAATCAAAACCATGATACGCTTATTACAATTTGATTTTAAATGAAATAAATTTAAAATATAATAGTATTGGAAATCTAAACTTATCTGCTACTATTCCTTTTTAAATCAAAAATAATTCCTAATAAAAAAATTGGGTTTACACTTAATAGTCTGTAAACCCAATTCTATTTTAAAACTAAAGAAGTGTATAAAACTATCACTTCAATAATTACTTATTTATCTACGCAATCTGTTTTATTAAATTTATATTTTACGTTTTCAAAATCTATAGGCTCGCCTTTAGCAAAGCTAGAGACTCCCAGATAGGTTATAATTTTTCCATTACCTAAAACAAGTTCCTCACCTCTTTTCAAAAAAGCCATGGGATTTTTAAATATCACTTTATCATTTGTGCCTTGAATAAAAGTATAATCTGCAAAAAGTGTGTCTCCACGAAATTCTCCAGAAATTTTACCCGATTTTATTGGCATATTCAATAATTTCATATCCATATTACCGGATATTTTACCATCTTTCAGAGTATTGATTTTTAAATCAATCGTATCGGTTTCATAGATTGCGTTATAACACTGAACACTGACTGGCTTTTCTGCCAAGTTTTGGTCCTCAATACTCTTTTGACTTTGGTTTTTATTACAACTTACGAATGCAATGCAAGTCAAGAACATACAAAAAAGGGTGGCTTTTTTCATTTTAGCTAAAATTTATTTTTTCGTGTTTAGTTGTCTGATATAATTCACCAATTGCCAACGTTGGTCTTCGGTCAATAATTCGTCATATGACGACATTGGAGGTTTTCCAACAGTTATTTTCCAGAAAATTTCACCATCTGTTTCATCTGACATATTTTTTAATGCCAGGAAATTTGCAGGTTTTTTTTCAAGACTTAATCCAGCCTCTCCATTACCATTTCCTGTAATTCCGTGACATAAAACACACATTTGCCCATAAATTACTTTCCCTTCAGCGGTTGCAGCTGTATTTCCTGCAAATGGATTTTTTAGACCCTTTGTATATTCAGGAACTGCCCAATTTTTTTGAGCAATAATACTGTTGGTACCGAAAAATAGTAATGCAATAGCTACTAAAAACAAATAATTACTTTTCATTGTGTCAAAGTTTAAATTTATATAGTAAAGTTACTACAGTTTTTTTAAAATAACACTATAATTATCACGAAATATTTAAAAAAATATGATTTTACAACAAATATCGCAATGACAGCTGCATTTTAAATTTCACTTAAATTCAATTGTTATGAAAAATGCTATTTATTATGCATTGGTAAAGCAAATAGTATACACATCAAAATGCTTTTAAGCCAAAAAAACCGCAAGAGTACTACCCTTGCGGTTTTGATTCCGTATAAATAATTTACAAAATATAATCTGTATTTACGAAATTTGATTCCTTACTGTTTAATAACTCCTGTACAATTCCATTGTTGTATTCGTTGTCTTTAGAAGCTACAAAAGTTCTAATCGAAAAAGAACGCAATGCATCATGAATACTTAATGTTCCAACAGCAGAATCTTTTCTACCAGTAAAAGGAAAAACATCAGGCCCTCTTTGGCATGAACTATTCAAATTTACTCTCGATACCAAATTAACTAATGTATCAATAAGCGGTGCAATGGTTTTAATATTTTGGCCAAACAAACTCACTTGTTGACCATATTGAGACTCCGCCATATCATTAAGAGGTTCTTGAATATTTTTGAAAGAAATTATGGGAACCACTGGACCAAATTGTTCTTCTTTATATACTCGCATTTCTTTATTTACAGGATATAGAACAGCTGGAAATATAAAATTTTCCAAACGCTCTCCTCCTTTTGGGTTCAATACCTTTGCCCCTTTATTTTGGGCATCGTCAATCAATTCCTGAATGTAATCCGGTTTGTCCGTTTCGGGTAATGGTGTAAGAAACACTGATTTATCCCAAGGATTTCCATAAATCAAATCATCGACTTTCACAGCAAATCGTTTGTTAAATTCATCAACAATAGTTTCGTGAACATACAAGATTTTTAATGCCGTGCAACGTTGTCCATTAAAGGATAATGATCCTGCAACACATTCCTGAATTGCCAAATCTAAATTGGCGTCAGGCAAAATAATAGCAGGATTTTTTGCTTCTAAACCTAAAATCAAACGCAATCGGTTTTTATTGGGATGCAAATCCTGTAATGCAATGGCCGATTTACTGTTTCCAATTAATGCCAAGATAGAAACTTTACCCGATTTCATAATTGGAGAAGCTACCTCGCGACCACGACCAAAAAGAATATTAATTACACCTTTTGGAAAACTGCTTCTAAAAGCTTCCATTAAAGGAGAAATTAATAATACACCATATTTTGCTGGTTTAAAAATAACTGGATTACCCATTATCAAGGCGGGAATCAACAAAGTGAAAGTTTCATTCAGGGGATAATTATACGGACCAAGACACAAAACAACGCCCAGAGGACCTCTTCGCACCATCGCATTTATCCCTTGCACTTTAGAAAAATGAGCACTACGACTGTTCAACTCTTTGTAACTTTCGATAGTATCATAGATGTACTCAACAGTTCTGTCAAATTCTTTTTCAGAATCTCCTAATGTTTTTCCAATTTCCCACATCAAAAGCTTAACTACCTCACTTCGAGCAGCTTTCATTTGGGTAACGAAATTCTCCATACATTTTATACGATCAACCACCTTCATAGTTGGCCACAAACCTTGTCCGTTATTGTAAGCTGCGTCTGCAGCTTCAACGGCTTCCATAGCTTCTTTTTCTCCCATAAAAGGAATTGTTCCCAATAAAGTGGGTTCGTAATTTACTGTAGAAGAAATGGTTGAATGTACAGGAGTCATTTTTCCAGTCCATTTTATTAGATTGCCATTGACCAAATAGGTATCTTGAACAATCAATGAATTAATTTGAAATTCTTGAGGTATTGTATTCATATAAATAATTTGTGCTTTCTAAGTAAGCGTGAATAAAAAATGAAGTCTAAGCTTCATGAAATTGTAATTAGACGAGTTCGCCATCCCATTCTAATATTCCACCAAGTAAATTATAAGTGTTTTCAAAACCAAGGCTCTCCATTACTTCACAAGCTTTGGCACTTCTGGCTCCAGACCGACAATAAACATAATAATTTTTTGATTTGTCCAAGGCTTCCAGCTTTGCAATAAATCCTTGCCCTTCATAAATATCGATGTTTATGGAATTGGCTATACTACCCTCATTGCACTCATTTTCTGTTCTTACGTCCAAAATAACCGCGTTTTCGTCAGCTTCATATTGAGAAACCCAATCTTCTTGTGTCAAATTCATAGTGATGTTTTTTTGTAAAAATACAATGTTTTTACGAAACAAAAAGGAACACATTTGTTAATTAGAGGATAATTTGAAGAAAACGTTTTAGTAAAAGCAAAAAACCAACAAATTATGAATTTATACTATAAAATACTTAAAAATCACAACTATATACATTTTTTTTGTATTTTATATACTATTTATTTAAACATACCCTTAATTTTATTGTCAAATACTCTCTGGAAATGAATAGCATAACAGCTATGTTTTGATTAATTCGACTTCAAAAAAACTACTGTTAAATTATTTTAACAAAAAGATAACATAACATTTGTATATACAAATAAAAAACATACTACATTTGTACCAACAAATAACATACATACAAATATGAAAATTGAAGATGTTATAAAATCAACTGTACCGATGGAGAATTCCAAAAAAATTATCCTCAATATTATGTACACCCAAAATATTTTGGCAGAAAAGTTTAACGAACTATTAAAACCATATGATATATCTGGGGAACAATATAATGTACTGAGAATATTAAGAGGACAAAAAGGGAATCCTGCTAATATGTGTGTCATTCAAGAACGAATGTTGGCCAAAACCAGCAACACCACACGATTAGTAGATAAATTATTATTAAAAGAATTTGTTACACGAGAAGTTTGTCCCGATAATCGACGAAAAATTGAGGTTACAATAACACAAAAAGGATTAGATGTTTTAAAAGAACTGGATCCAAAAGTAACGGAACACGAAGAATCATTTTCGAAAAATTTAAATGCCGACGAAATAGTGTTATTAGACCATTTATTAGAAAAATATAGAAATCAATAAAACAACCAACAAAACATGAGTACTTTTTTAGAAAATCAAAACTGGAGATACGCAACGAAGAAATTCGACTCCACCAAAAAAATCTCAACAGAAGATTTAAATACCTTAAAAGAAGCCATCCGTTTGAGTACGTCTTCTTATGGATTGCAACTTTATAAAGTTTTTATCATTGAAAATGCAGATTTAAGAGCAAAAATCCAACCTGCTGCTTGGGGACAATCGCAAATAGTTGATGCTTCCCACCTAATTGTTTTTGCAAACCAAACCAATGTTACCGATGAAGACATCGATAGTTACTTAAAAAATGTAGCCGAAACTAGAAATATTCCAGAAACAGCATTAAGCGGATATGGAGATTTTATGAAAGGTGGAATTGGAGCAAAATCGGAGGAAGAAAAAGCAAATTGGACTTCAAAACAAACTTATTTGGCCTTAGCCAATTTAATGAATGCAGCCGCTGAACTAAAAATTGATGTTACCCCGATGGAAGGATTCGTTCCTGCACAAGTCAACGAAATACTAGGTTTCAATGAGTTGGGTTTGAATGCATCATTATTAGCTCCAATTGGTTACAGAAGCGCAGAAGACACCACACAACATCAGAAAAAAGTTAGAAAATCAAACGAAGAATTATTTATCACCCTTTAATTATTAACCCAACAACAAATTACATTATGAAAAATTTAAAATCAATTGCATTAGCATTAGTAGTAGTTTTATCTACAGCAGCAGTATCTGCTCAAACAAAAAACATCAACACTACAACAAGTACTATCGAATGGGTAGGAAAAAAAGTAACAGGACAACATAATGGAACCGTAAATTTCAAAGACGGAGCCGTAGTTTTAAAGAAAAACAAATTAGTAGGTGGAACATTTACGGTAGACATGACTTCATTGACAGCTACCGATCTTTCAGGTGAATACCAAGGAAAATTAAACGGTCACTTAAAAGCAGATGACTTTTTCGGAACGGATAAATTCCCAACTGCTAAATTAGTTTTCAAAAAAATTGGAACTAAATCAGCTAATGTTTACAATGTAACCGCTGATTTGACTATCAAAGGAATTACAAAACCAGTTACTTTTGAATTAAAAGTAAACGGCAATACTGCTACTACAGCTTTCAACGTAGATCGTACTAAATACGACATAAAATACAACTCTAAATCTTTCTTCGAAAGCATTGGAGACAAAGCAATCTATGACGAATTCGAATTGAAAGTGAATTTGAAATTCTAATTCTCACCAATAATAAATGACTCTAAACCCTGACAAGAAATTGTCGGGGTTTGTTTTTTTAACAAAATCATAAAAAAAAGTATTTTTAATTTATTCTGTTTGGATAATCAAATTTGATTTATATATTTGTCGAATGAAAACGATTTTAAAAAATACTTGGTGGTGGAACAATTTACGTCAAACGTCGTGAACAAAGCACCTGTAGTATAAACTATAAATATAAAAGGCTTGTCATCACGACAAGCCTTTTTTTATTCCCAGCCGAAAAGAAATTAAAAAATATGAAGACTTTTAAATTACAAACAAATTACAAACAAATTCTTGCCGACACAATAACACCGGTAAGCGTCTATTTCAAAATTCGGGATCAATTTTCGAATAGCTTACTTTTAGAAAGTAGTGATTATCACGGCAACGACAATAGTTTTTCCTACATCTGTTGCAATCCGATAGCTTCCATAAAAATTGAGAACGAAACCATTTATAAAACCTATCCAGACGGAAGCTCTGAAACTATTGCTATTGATGAAAACACCGATATTCCACAAGTAATTCAAGAGTTTTCAGGTCAGTTTAAATCGGATAAAAGTGATTTTAAATTCATCAACAACGGCTTGTTTGGCTACATTTCGTATGATGCCGTTCGTTATTTCGAAAAAGTGACCATCGCCAAAAAAGACGAGGAAACCACAATTCCCGATATGTATTATGCGGTGTACCAAAACATCATTGCCATCAATCATTTCAAAAATGAAGCCTATATTTTTTGTCACAGCGTGGACGGAAAAAACAACATTTCGGAAATCGAACAATTATTGCAATCCCGAAATATTGCTTCTTATAAATTTACCCGAGATGGCGAAGGTAAATCCAATCTGACTGACGAAGAATTCAAACACAATGTGGCTTTGGCAAAAAAACATTGTCATAGGGGCGATGTGTTCCAATTGGTATTGTCCAGAAGATTTACCCAAGGTTTCAAAGGCGACGAATTCAATGTGTACAGAGCCTTGCGAAGCATCAACCCTTCTCCTTACCTATTCTTTTTTGATTACGGCGATTTCAAAATATTTGGTTCTTCTCCCGAAGCCCAAATCATTGTCAAAAACCGCAAAGCCGAAATTCACCCCATCGCAGGAACTTTCAGAAGAACTGGCGATGACGAAAAAGATGCTGTTTTAGCTAAAAATTTATCCGAAGATAAAAAAGAAAATAGCGAGCACGTAATGTTGGTCGATTTGGCGAGAAACGATTTGAGTCGTCACGGTCACGGTGTGCAGGTAGAGAAATACAGGGAAGTTCAGTTTTTCTCTCACGTCATCCATTTGGTTTCTAAAGTGACGGGACATTTACACGAAAAAGCGACCACGATGCAAGTCGTAGCCGATACTTTTCCAGCCGGAACTTTAAGCGGAGCACCAAAACACCGAGCAATGCAATTGATAGAAGATTACGAAAAAACAAACCGTAATTTTTATGGAGGTGCCATTGGTTTTATGGATTTTGAAGGTAACTTCAATCACGCCATTATGATTCGAACTTTCCTAAGCAAAAACCACCAATTGCATTCTCAAGCCGGTGCTGGAATTGTAGCCGATTCGAATGAAGAAAGTGAAATGCAGGAAGTTTATAATAAATTATTGGCGTTGAATAAAGCGTTGGACTTGGCAGAAACAATATAATGTAACGACAAGTCGCGACTTGTCCATCAAACAAAAAACAAAATGAAAAAAATACTAGTCATAGACAATTACGATAGTTTCACTTACAACTTGGTGCATTATCTGGAAGATTTAAATTGCGAAGTAACCGTTTACAGAAACGATGAATTCGATATTGACGAAATCTCGCATTTCGATAAAATATTACTTTCTCCAGGCCCAGGAATTCCTGACGAAGCGGGTTTGTTGAAAGCGGTGATTGCTAAATATGCGCCAACCAAAAGCATTCTTGGTGTTTGCCTTGGTCAACAAGCTATCGGAGAAGTTTTTGGCGGAACGCTTTCGAACTTGGACAAAGTCTATCACGGCGTTGCCTCAATGGTAAAAACATCGGTTGACGACGAACTTCTTTTTGAAGGTTTGGGAAATGAATTCGAAGTGGGACGTTACCATTCTTGGGTGGTTGATACTGATTTACCTGATGTACTCGAAGCCACCTCTTTCGACGAAAACGGACAAGTAATGTCTTTGCGTCACAAAACATTTGATGTCCGTGGCGTACAATTTCATCCTGAAAGTGTGTTGACCCCAAACGGAAAGAAGATTTTAGAAAATTGGTTGAAATCTTAGTGAGCTTTGTGCCTTCTTTGTGAACTTTGTGGTTAAAAAAAATGAATAAATCAATAATTCCTATTTTAATTTCTTGCCTTTTTATTTTTAGCATCTTTTCTTGTAACCAAAAGAAAGAGCTAAAAGCAGAAGCAAAAAGTATTTCCCAACTGGAAATAAAGCTGGATTTATTGGATTTACAAGCAAAAAACAAACTAGGAAAAGATACTATTGTAGCAATCACAAAGGATCCTGTTTATCACAAAGCAAAGAAATACAAAGCCGTGAACGCATCGATTTTGATTAAAAATGAAATTGATTTAACGAAAATTGACCCTAAAAATACCAAAATAGTTTTTGAATGTAAAGATGGTTACAAACCCGAAATGCCTTTGGAATTATTTTTAAATGCAAATCCGTACTTGGCTTATCAGGATGTGGATGCGCCAAAAGGAGCCAAATGGGAACCAATTATAAAGGATGGAAATGAAATGAATGCGGAACCATTTTATATCGTTTACACATCGGTTTCGGAAAAAGATACTCGGTACAAATGGCCTTATAATTTGGTAAAAATTTATTTGGAACCATTGAATAAATCAACATTAGAATTGTATCCCCTTAAAAACAGAAAATTGGAAACGGGATATACTTTATTCAAAAATCAATGTTTAACCTGCCATTCGATAAACGGAATTGGAGGAGCAATGGGACCGGAATTAAACTATCCGAGAAGTGTCACCGAATATTGGAAAGAAAAGGAACTCGTCGATTATATCGTGAATCCGGCTTCTTTTAGATACAAAGTAAAAATGCCGACCTTGGGAATTACAAAACAGCAATCCCGGGAAATTGTTGATTATTTAAAATATATGTCTGAAAATAAAAAGAAAATATAAATGAAAACCATATTAAACAGGCTCATCAACCACGAAATTCTTTCTAAGGAAGAGGCCAAAAATGTATTGGTCAATATTTCCAACGGAAGTTATAATCCAAGTCAAATTGCTTCTTTTCTCACCGTTTATATGATGAGAAGCATCAGCATCGAAGAATTAGCAGGTTTTCGCGAAGCCTTGTTAGAATTGTGCATCCGAATTGATTTATCAGCCTACAATACTATCGATTTATGCGGAACGGGTGGCGATGGAAAAGACACATTCAACATATCCACTTTGGCATCATTTATCGCGGCTGGAGCAGGAATAAAAGTGGCGAAACACGGTAATTACGGCGTTTCTTCCATTTCTGGTTCGAGCAATGTGATGGAAAAACTGGGCGTAAAATTCAGTAATGACAATGATTTTCTGGATAAATGTATCGACCAAGCCGGAATTTGCATTTTGCACGCACCCTTGTTTCACCCTGCAATGAAAAATGTAGGTCCTATTCGAAAAGAATTAGGCGTGAGAACCTTTTTTAATATGTTGGGCCCAATGATCAATCCGTCCTTTCCAAAAAACCAATTGGTAGGAGTTTACAATCTCGAATTGGCCAGAAAATATGCGTATTTATACCAAAACACGGATATCAATTTTACCATTTTACATTCGCTGGACGGTTATGATGAAGTATCTTTGACTTGCCCGACCAAAACCATTACAAAAAATATGGAAGGTGTTATAAAACCAGAAGATTTTGGTGTTCGACAATTGTTACAAAGTGAAATCGAAGGCGGAAAAACCATCGAAGAATCGGCTGGAATGTTTATGAATATCATTTCCGGTCAAGGAAACGAAGCTCAAAATAATGTAGTTTGTGCCAATGCCTCTATGGCCATTGCAACCGTTACTAAATGCTCGCCACTTGAAGGTTTTGAATTAGCAAAAGAAAGTTTGCTTTCTGGAAAAGGATTAGCAAGTTTGAATAAATTACAAGAATTAAGTAGATAAAAATGAACATACTCGATAGAATCATAGTGGATAAAAAAAGAGAAGTCATTCTCAAGAAATCCATCATTCCTGTTTCGCAATTGGAAGCTTCGGTTTTCTTTAGAAAAGAGACGATTTCTTTAAGTCAAAATTTGCGAAATAGCAATTCTGGAATCATTGCCGAACACAAACGTCGCTCGCCTTCCAAAGCTGAAATTAATTATAGTTTCACAGTAGAGGAAGTGGTCAAAGGCTATGAAAACGCTGGTGCTTGCGGGATTTCGGTTCTAACGGATGGCAAGTATTTTGGTGGTTCATTGGACGATTTACTTTTGGCAAGAGCATCCGTAAATATTCCGTTATTGCGAAAAGAATTCATAGTGGATGAATACCAAATATTGGAAGCCAAAGCCCACGGAGCCGATTTAATTTTGCTGATTGCAGCAGTTTTAACTCGGGATGAAATCAAAAATTTATCTGAATTTGCCAAAGGTTTAGGCTTGGAAGTATTGCTGGAAGTGCATAATTTAGAGGAATTACAAAAATCCATAATGCCAAGTTTGGATATGATTGGCGTAAACAACAGAAACCTGAAAACTTTCGAAGTCAGTTTGGATTTTAGCAAACAATTGGCTGACCATATTCCGAATGATTTCGTGAAAGTTTCTGAAAGCGGTATTTCGTCCATCGAAGCCATCAACGAACTAAAACCTTTTGGTTACAAAGGTTTTTTGATTGGTGAAAACTTTATGA
>DAORUG010000012.1:0-34158 GCA_035433125.1 Flavobacterium sp. | reverse complement strand
TAACTTCGTTGCCATTGGACAATTTACCTAAAAACGAAGAAGGCAACATTGATTATAAAAAAGATTTCTTCGGAAAACATACTAACTTAACGGTTTCTGGACAATTGGAAGGCGAAACTTTCGCAATGGCTTTAGGCCAAATTTATACTTTTGGACCAACATTTAGAGCGGAAAATTCGAACACTTCTCGTCACTTGGCGGAATTTTGGATGATTGAACCCGAAGTGGCTTTCAATAATTTGGATGACAATATGGACTTGGCAGAAGATTTTATCCAATATGTTATCAAATACGCAATGGACAAATGTCCTGATGATTTGAAATTTCTGGAAGGAAGATTATTGGAAGAAGAAAAATCAAAACCACAAGCAGAAAGAAGCGAAATGGCTTTGTTAGAAAAATTAAACTTTGTGTTGGAAAACAATTTCAAACGCGTTTCGTACACCGAAGCGATTGATATTTTAAGAGATTGTACACCAAATAAAAAGAAAAAATTTCAATACATCATCAACGAATGGGGTGCTGATTTACAATCGGAACACGAACGTTATTTGGTTGAAAAGCACTTTAAATCGCCAGTAATTTTATTTGATTATCCAGCGAATATCAAGGCTTTTTATATGCGTTTGAACGAAGATGGGAAAACCGTTCGCGCGATGGACATCCTTTTTCCGGGCATTGGAGAAATCGTAGGAGGTTCACAAAGAGAGGAACGTTTTGACGTTTTGGTCGAAAAAATGAAAGCCCTTGGAATCGACGAAGAGGAATTATGGTGGTATTTGGATACCCGAAGATTCGGAAGCGCAGTTCACTCTGGTTTTGGACTTGGATTCGAAAGATTAGTACTTTTTGTAACCGGAATGACAAATATTCGTGACGTGATTGCTTTTCCTAGAACGCCACAAAATGCGGATTTTTAAAAAACATTTATAGTTAATGGTTTTTAATTTATTGTTGAAAGAAATTAAAACCTGTTTGAAAAAGGAAAAGTGTATTGAAAATATTTTCAGTACACTTTTTTTGATTTTATGAAAACCAAAAACTTAAGAAGCTATTTTAAATACGCGCAATCTTTAAAACGAATGGCTACTTTTGTTCCGGTTATTATTGACTTATCCACACATTGTATCTATATTTGAGCAATTGGAATATAATTTGAAAACTATTAGAATCCATTTTATAAAAAGAAAATGTTGTAACCAAAATAATTTAAAAACAGACCTGAATGAAAATATTTTTGGAATCTACTTTTTTAAAAAATAGTATAAAAAGTCTATTTATTAGCGCAGGAGCCACTTTGTTTTTTAGTTCGTGTGCTACCAATAAATTAGACAAGCAAATTGATTTTGCCCTAAATCGGGGTATCAATCAATACAGCTATATGATGAAAAAATTGCCTGAAAACAGGTACCCAAAAACCTATTATGCCGATAAACAAAAATTTGAAACTAGTAAATCAGACTGGTGGTGTAGTGGTTTTTATCCTGGAACCCTTATTTATCTTGATGAATCAGCTAAAAAACCTTTATTCGAAAAAGAAATTGACCGAGTTTTTCAAGATTTAAAAAAAGAGCAATTTAATAAAACAACGCACGACCTTGGATTTATGATGTTTTGTAGTTTTGGCAATGCCAATCGCTTGAATCCATCACCAGAATATGCCGAAATATTAATGAATAGCGCCAAATCACTAGCTTCACGTTTTGACGAAAAAGTAGGTTGCATTAAATCTTGGGATGCTAAGGACGATAGTTATTTGGTAATTATAGACAATATGATGAATCTGGAACTGCTGTTTTGGGCTAGCGAATATAGTGGCGATAAAAGATATTATGATATTGCTGTAAAACACGCCAATACCACTTTGAAAAATCATTTTCGCCCTGATTTCAGCTCCTATCACGTAATAAATTACAACAGCAAAACAGGCGAAATAAAACAAAAAAAGACCGCTCAAGGATATGCTGACGAATCGGCTTGGGCAAGAGGTCAAGCGTGGGGATTGTACGGATATATAGTAATGTACAGAGCCACAAAAGACAAAAAATATTTAGATCAAGCGGTAGCTATCGCTGAATTTATTTTAAATCATCCCAATTTGCCTAAAGACAAAGTGCCTTACTGGGATTTTAATGCGCCAAACATCCCTGATGCTTTAAGAGATTCTTCGGCTGGTGCTATCCTTGCTTCAGCTTTATTAGAATTGGAAAATTATGTGGATAAAGAACATTCTAAAAAATATCAAGCTGCTGCAAAAACGATTATCCAAACCTTAAGTTCAAATGAATATCTGGCAGAAGAAGGTACAAACGGAGGTTTTTTGTTAAAACATGGAGTAGGTCATTTGCCGCAAAAATCAGAAATTGATGTTCCATTATCCTATGGCGATTATTATTTTGTTGAAGCCATGTTGAGATACAAAAAACAAGACAAATAGTTTGTGATTTTCAGACACGACACGAGCGATAGCGAACAGGCGAAGCAATTGCACAAATTTACACAAATTGCATTTTTTCTTAAAATTGAATTATCACGAATTTTATGATTTGTGAAATTTTCATAGGGTAGTCTTTGTGTAAATTTGTGAAATCTGTGTCAACTTTTTTTAAAAGCGAATGCCCTAAGAATAGTTTTGTTTTTCTTAAAAGAGTAAATTTGCATACTAATTCTTAACAATCAAGAATAAATTAGGTCATCATTATGTTAAAACAATTTCTAAATCTAAAATTATCCCAGAAATTATCTCCTCAACAAATCCAATTGATGAAGTTAATTCAATTGCCTACGCAAGCATTTGAACAACGTTTATTAGAAGAAATGAACGAAAATCCAGCATTGGAAACGGGAACCGATGAGGAAGAAATTTACGAAAAAGACGAATTCGACAATGATGATACCAACGATGAATTCGATGATTATGATGACAACGAAACTGAAGACATCAGCGATATCAACATTGACGAATATTTAAGTAGCGACGAAACGCCGGATTATAAAACCCAAGCCAATAATTACAGCGATGACGATGAGGAACGCGAATCACCATTGGTTGCTCCAATAAGTTTTCATCAAGATTTAATCAATCAGTTGAACACTTTTATACTGAATGATGATGAGCGGGAAATTGCCGAATTTTTAGTTGGAAGCATTGACGACATGGGTTATATCCGACGAAGTATTCAAGATTTAGTCGATGATATGGCGTTTACTCAAGGGATTTATACCGATGAAAAAAACGGCGAGAGAATGTTGCATATCATCCACGAACTAGAACCTTCGGGTGTTGGCGCACGCGATTTGCAGGAATGTTTGTTGTTGCAATTGAAACACAAAACACCTACGGAATATGTAGCTTTGGCAATGGATATTATCGAAAACCAATTTGATGCTTTTACCAAAAAACATTACGACAAACTGCTACAAAAATACGCTGTTTCGAATGAGCAACTCAAAACTGCCATTCACGAAATAGAAAAACTAAACCCAAAACCAGGAGGTTCTTTCACGGGAAGCAACAAAATTACGGAACATGTAGTTCCTGATTTTGCCATTCGCATTGAGGAAGACGAATTGGTTTTGACACTCAACGGACGAAATGCTCCTTCCCTACACGTTTCCAAAGATTATCAGGAAATGATGCAGACTTACAAAAGTTCTCGCGACAAATCGAATGCCCAAAAAGATGCCGTCCAGTTCATCAAACAAAAACTAGATTCTGCCAAATGGTTTATCGATGCCATCAAACAACGCCAGGAAACGCTTTATGTAACAATGAATGCGATTATGCATTATCAACGAGAATACTTTCTTGAAGGCGATGAAACCAAGCTAAAACCGATGATTTTGAAAGACATTGCCGATTTAGTTGGACTTGATATTTCGACGATTTCCCGCGTGGCCAACAGTAAATATGTGGAAACACCTTACGGGACGAAACTGATCAAAGAATTCTTCTCGGAAGCGATGAAAAACGACCAAGGCGAAGATGTTTCGACACTCGAAATCAAGAAAATTTTACAAAATGTGATTGAGGACGAGGACAAACAAAAACCACTTCCGGACGATCAATTGGCGGAAATTCTTTTGGAGAAAGGCTATCCTATTGCCAGACGAACCATTGCTAAATATAGAGAACAATTGGATATTCCTGTGGCGAGAATGAGGAAGAAAATGTAAGATTGCAGAATTTAGGTTGCAGGTCGCAGATTTCAAAATTAAGATTTTGTCATTTCTTCCGTTGGTTGAAACGACAAATAAACTTTATAAAAGAATGAATTTAAAAAAAATCCTTCCTGTTTTTTCCTATTTATTTCATCCGATATTCATTCCGGTTTATACCGCCTTGTTTTACTTTTTTTGTTATGATTCCTATTATACAAATTCAGAAAAATACTTAGCCCTTTTTCAGATTGTTATTGTCACAATTGTTCTTCCGATTCTTATTTTTTTCTTATTGCGTGCCACCGGACAAGTCAACTCAATAATGATTGCAGACATTTCGCAGCGCAAAATACCTTTAGTTATACAGTGTTTTTTGACTATTTTATTGATACGAAAAAGCATCACTATCTACCATTTTCCTGAATTGTATTTTTTCTTTTTGGCTGGTCTACTAAGTACTATTATAGCTTTGATTTTGTTGTTTTTCAAAATAAAAGCCAGCCTTCATATGATTGCTGTAAGTGCTTTAACGGTTTTTGTTATTGGATTAAGCATTCACAATCAAACTCGGAACATCGATATGATTGCTTTTCTTGTGCTTATGAATGGTTTTGTGGCTTCCTCGAGGCTAGAAATGAAAGCGCATACACCCAAAGAATTGGTTATCGGATTTCTGTTAGGAGTGTTTCCGCAATTGTTTTTGTTGTCTTTTTGGTTATAAAATATAGAACATAATTCCAACATTAAAGGAATTCATATCTATAGTTTCAGTAGTTGTTTTTGCCGATTCAAACAGCGAATTCAAACCATAATAAGCAAATACATTTATCGAATTATATCCAGCTGATATATAAGTCCCGTATTGAAATTTGTTAAAATCTTTATTGTTATTTACTGCAATTTTACCATTAGAATCTTCATAAATAGATTTGTCATAAATCAAATAACCCATTTTAAATCCGCCGTAAATTCGCCAAAATTTATGACTTTCAAAAGTAGATGATCTCCATCTAATCTCAATTGGCACTTCGACTAACATCTGACTGAATCTGTTTTTGTTATACGTAACATCCGATTCAATAATGGAATAATCAGGCACTTGATTCAATTCTGTAATCTTCAGATTCTGATTGTAGTTATTGTATGAAAGTCCGATTCCTGGAGCTATTGCAATGGTTCGATTTTTATTGACTGGGAAATCCCTAAGAAACCCAATAGAAAATCCTGAAGAAAATTTATCTTGAGTTAAACTCACGGGTTTGTTTTGCAAGGTGTTGAGAGTAAAACTAAAATAAAATTGATCTTCTCTATATAAAGAGTCGATTTTTATTTTGGAGGCCTCTTCTGTACTCGTCTTTTCTTGTGAAAAAACTGGAACAAAATATAATAGAAGAAAACAGGTAATAAATAATCGCATATTATTTTTTTGAGGGATAAAAATACAAAAAAAGAGGACAGAAATAGTAGTATTATAAAATTATAAAATATCCGCAAACTAAGGAAAGGAATTTAGAATAAAACAGGAAACTCAAAATGTTTTGAAACTGAACAACTCTTCATATAATTTTTTAAGTAAAAAAAGGATATATAATAGACAAAATAGTATAAAGAAATATTTAGTTAGTTAATTAATTTTGAAAAATGCTAATTATACCAAGTGTCCATTGATAAATTAGCAAAAAAAGCAATCCACAAATACGAATTAATTACTATTAACCAAAAAACAAGTTCCTGCTTAAGTTTTGAAGTTAATTTAAATTTTATAAAAATGAAATACGGTCATTTTGATGATGATTCAAGAGAATATGTAATCACCAACCCTAAAACACCCTATCCTTGGATTAATTATTTGGGAAATGAAGATTTTTTCTCCCTAACTTCAAATACTGGAGGTGGATATACTTTTTATAAAGATGCTAAATTCAGAAGATTAACGCGTTACAGATATAATAATGTACCCGTGGATAATGGTGGAAAGTATTTTTACATCAAAGATGGTGATACTACTTGGTCACCAGGTTGGAAACCTGTAAAAACAGAATTGGACAGCTACGAATGCCGTCATGGTATGAGTTACACTAAATTCAAAAGTTCAAAAAACGGAGTTCAAGCCGAGATATTACAATTTATCCCGCTTGGTTTTTGGGGCGAAATCCAAAAAGTAAGTCTTACCAATAATTCTACCGAAACAAAAAAACTAAAATTGTTTTCTTTCATAGAATGGGCTCTTTGGAATGCCGAAGATGATATGACTAATTTTCAACGTAATTTCAGTACGGGTGAAGTTGAAGTTGAAGATTCTGTAATTTATCACAAAACGGAATTTAAAGAACGTCGTAATCATTACTCTTTTTATTCGGTAAACGAAGCCATCAAAGGTTTTGACACCGATAGAGAATCATTTGTAGGTTTATACAATGGGTTTGACACTCCAGAAGTAGTGACTGATGGAAAACCTAAAAATACCATTGCTCACGGATGGTCTCCAATAGCTTCCCATTATATCGAAGTCGAATTGAAGCCGGGCGAAAGCAAAGATTACGTTTTTATGCTTGGTTATGTTGAGGTTGCCGCAGATGATAAATGGGAAAGTAAATCAATCATAAACAAAAAACCTGCAAAGGCAATGATTGAAAAATACAATACTGTTCAAAAAGTAGAAGCCGCATTTAATGAATTAAGAACTTATTGGGACAACTTGCTTGGCACCATTAATATCCAATCAAACGATGTTAAATTAGACCGAATGGTCAATATCTGGAACCAATACCAATGTATGGTTACCTTTAATATGTCGCGCTCTGCCTCGTTTTTCGAATCGGGAATTGGTCGCGGAATGGGTTTTAGAGATTCCAATCAGGATTTAATTGGTTTTGTACATCAAATTCCCGAAAGAGCCAGAGAACGTATCATAGACATTGCATCCACTCAATTTGAAGATGGATCTTGCTATCACCAATATCAGCCTTTGACCAAAAAAGGGAATGCAGCAATTGGAGGTGATTTTAATGATGATCCACTTTGGTTAATCCTTTCAACTACCGAATACATCAAAGAAACTGGCGATTTTACTTTGCTTGATGAATTAGTGCCTTTCGATAATGATGCATCAAAAGCAAAAACCCATTTCGAACATTTAAAAGTGTCCTTTTACCACGTAGTAAATAATTTAGGACCACACCAATTACCATTAATTGGAAGAGCCGATTGGAACGACTGTTTGAACTTGAATTGTTTTTCTAATGATCCTAACGAATCTTTTCAAACTACTGGAAACAAAAAAGGCGAAACTGCCGAATCACTTATGATTGCAGGATTGTTTGTAGTTTACGGAAAAGAATTTGTAAAATTATGCCGCCAAATAGGAAAAGAAGCCGAAGCATTAGAAGCCGAAAATCACGTAAATAACATGATTGAAGCTGTGAAAAAACACGGTTGGGATGGCGATTGGTATTTGAGAGCTTATGATTATTATGGCAAAAAAATTGGTTCTAACGAAAATGAAGAAGGAAAGATTTTTATAGAATCACAAGGTTGGTGTTCAATGGCCGAAATTGGCAAAGAAGAAGGCTTGGTCGAAAAATCTTTAAATTCCGTGAAAGAGCATCTAGATTGCGAATATGGAATTGTTTTGAATAGCCCAGCATTTACAAAATACTATATCGAATACGGAGAGATTTCAACCTATCCGGCGGGTTACAAAGAAAACGGCGGAATCTTTTGTCATAACAACCCTTGGATAATGATTGGCGAAACGATGATAGGTCGTGGCGATGCGGCTTATGATTATTACACTAAAATTGCTCCAAGTTTTTTAGAAGACATTTCGGAATTGCACAAAGTAGAACCTTATGTATATTGCCAGATGATTGCTGGAAAAGAAGCCTTTAAACCGGGCGAAGCAAAAAATTCTTGGCTTTCGGGAACTGCTTCTTGGAACTTTTATGCGATAACCCAATATATATTAGGTGTAAAACCAGATTACAACGGACTTTCAATAAATCCTTGTATTCCAGCAAAATGGGATGATTTCAAAATGACAAGAAAATTCAGAGGAGCAACTTACAATATTGAGATATCAAACCCTAAACACATCAGCAAAGGGATTGAAAAAATAGTTATCAACGGTACTGTAATAAACTCAGGTATAATTCCAATTTTAGAGAAAAATAAAACCCATAAGATTGAAGTAATTATGGGATAGACGCTTGTTTTGGTTAGTTTGTAATGAAAACTCCCGTTGATTTATCATCGGGAGTTTTTTCTTGGCAAACTACAAGACTCTTTTAACACCTATAAATTGTTTTTTAAATTCCTTAGGCGTTGTATTTTTTGCTTGTTTAAACAATCTGTTAAAATTAGCAATATTGTTAAACCCACATTTAAAGCTGATTTCCCCGATACTTAATTCAGTTTCTAATAACCATCTGGAGGCAAAACTAATTCGGGTGTCATTTAAATAATGAATAAACGTTTTTCCCGTTCTTTGTTTGATAAACCTATTAAATGAAACGGGACTCATATTGACTAATTTTGAAATCTCATCTAATGTAATTGTCTTCGAGAAATTTTCCTGAATAAAGTCATAGACTTTCTTAATTTTATCACTATTATGAAAATCTTCTCTTTCATCACTTAATACAGAAAGTGATTTTTGGCCTTCAGAAATGGCAAGTTCATTCAGAATAGAGATAAACTCTAAATAATATTGCAAACCCGTAATTCTAGACAAAAGCATTAATCTGGGCATCATTAAATTTGTGGTTTCGCGAGAAAAAAGAATACCAAATTTAGCCCTGTTGAACATATCGCTAATAGGTTTAAAAAGTCTTCTCGACAACATTTTTTTATCCAACAAATCATTGTGAATATGAATAGTGATTTCATAAATCTCTTTACAGGTGCAATTATGCAGTTCCCAACCGTGAACCACATTTGGCCCGACCAATACGAGTTCTAAATCGTCAATTTCATCAGAGTGGTCTCCGACAATTCTTCTCACTCCTTTACCCCTATATATAAAGTTAAGTTCGTACTCAGGATGAAAGTGTATGGGAAAATCAAAATCATCTTTTACTCGCTGCTCCACCAAAAAACTGTCTTCGGGTATCAGTCTCGTAATTTCTCTGTAGGCATCCTTAATCATAATTAAATTTTATATATAATAATTAATAGTGGAATTAATTTCATGATTAGTAAAAAATTGATTAATAAATGACAAAAATCAATTAATATAAAATTAACATAATATTTACATTTTTAAATGTATTGCTTTTTCTCATTAGGAAACAATACAATTAACAAATAACTAACCAAAATTTTAGAAAAATGAAATTAACAAAATTAATTATTTTTTGTTTCTTATCCGTTCTATTTTCAGTTTATGGGCAAGCACAAGATCTTACCATAAAAGGGAAAGTAATTGACGAAAACGGATTACCCGTTCCAGGAGTTTCCATTTTAATTAAAGGAACTACAAAGGCAACGTCTTCGGACATGGATGGAAATTATCAATTAAAAGCCGATTCAAACGGCACTTTAGTTTTTAGTTTCGTAGGTTACGGAACAGTTCAAGAAGCCATTAAAGGCAGAACTACCATCAATGCAAAAATTAATCCTGAATCGCAATCGTTACAGGAGGTTGTTGTTGTAGGATATGGTACACAAAAGAAAGGCCTGATTACTGGAGCAAATGCTAATTTTAAGGGTGAAGATCTCGCAGCATTGAATACCGGATCGGCTATGGATGCACTTCAAGGGATTGCAGCAGGTGTTAACATTACCAAAAATAATGGGGCACCAGGAGCAGGAACCAGAGTAACCATTCGTGGATTAGGTACTATTGGGAATTCAAACCCATTATACGTAGTAGATGGGGTAACAGTAGGTAATATCGATTATTTAAATCCATCAGATATTGAATCTATTGACGTACTGAAAGATGCAGCTTCTGCAGCAATTTATGGTTCTAGAGCAGCAAATGGTGTTGTTTTAGTTACTACTGTAAAAGGAAAAAAAGGCAGACCAGCAAAAATTAGCTATGATTACTATTATGGTTTGCAAAACATATACAAAAACTTGGATCCGTTAAACGCCCAAGAATACATGTATATTATGGACGAAGGAAGAGTAAATGATGGTTTGGCACCTTATGATTGGAATGCCATTGTTCATAACAACAGCTGGTTAGAAACCAATTATCCAGGTGCTGGAAAACAATTGGGCGATGAAGTTTGGGCAAATTTACAAGCTGGTGGCGAAGGGACGAATTGGATTAACGAAATGACCAAAACAGACGCCCCTATAGTAAACCACTCTTTAAATATAACTGGTGGAAGTGAAGATATTGTTTATTCAGCAGGTCTTTCTTATTTTGACCAAGATGGTATTTTGGGAGGAAACATCATTGATGCCGGATACAAAAGACTTACCGCGAGATTCAATACTCAAATGGTGTTGAAAAAAAATGATCAACACAATATCATTACTGTTGGTGAAAACTTTACTTATTCTAATACACAAAACAGAGCTGTAGCCTCTGGCAATATCTACTGGAATGATTTACACAATGCCTTAGTTCAAAATCCTTTGCAACCTGCTTATTGGCAAACTTCTATAGACAGAAACATCAGTGAGTTTGGATATAGTCCTACTTTAGATGGATTGGCAACTGGACAAACTAACCCATTAGCTGTGATGTATTACAGAAACAACTATAATTATGGTAAAGGCAACAATATTGTTGGAAATGCCTTTGTAGAAATTGAACCTGTAATGAATTTAAAATTCAAATCTATTTATGGTATTAATTCTTGGTTTGGAACCGGAAGATCTATGAATCCAACTTATCATTTAGGTGTGCTTTATACTGATGCCACTGATGGAGCTTCACAAAACTCCTACTTAGGAGCTAGCTCCACTTGGACAAACACCCTTTCTTATGACAAAAAATTTGGTGAGCATAAAATTAATGCTGTAATAGGTACTGAGTTACTTCAAAATCAAATTAATAATGAAATTAGTGGTTCAAGAAATAATTTATTATTCCCTGGTGATCCTAGATATGCTTATTTGAATAATACAAAAAACCCGGCTTCAATTAGTGATATTAATACTAATGGCGCAGATTGGGCTGCTAATGGTGGAGGAACTCAATCATTTTTTGGTAGAGCTCAATACGATTATAACGAAAAATACCTGCTTTCTGTTACAATGCGTGCTGATGGATCATCCAATTTTGCTCCAGACAAAAGATGGGGATATTTCCCTTCAGTATCTGCAGGTTGGGTACTTACAAAAGAAGACTTTATGTCAAGTACTTCAAGTATAGTTAATTTTGCAAAATTAAGAGGAAGTTGGGGTCAAAACGGAAATCAAGCAATAGATGCTTTCCAATATTTAGCAAATATAAACTATTCATTTCCAGGCTACTTCTTTGGGGATACTAAACCAGTTTCTGGAACAACAGCTATTATTCAAAATGTTCCAAACCCTGACATTACTTGGGAAACTTCAGAACAGTTAGACTTTGGATTAGATGCTAAATTATTCGATTCAAGATTGGGATTAACTTTCGATTGGTACAAAAAAACAACAAAAGATTGGTTAGTACTTGCCCCTGGTTTGGGAACACTTGGTGCAACACCTCCATTTATAAACGGAGGAGATGTTGAGAATTCAGGTATTGAATATTCTGTAAACTGGAACGATAAAGTAGGTGATTTTAAATATGGCATCACACTTAGTGGGGCTCATAACAAAAATGAAGTTACTAGAATTGCTAATTCAGAAGGCGTAATTACTGGAACAGGCAATGTTTTGTCTCAAGGAACTGCTTATGTTTCAAGAGTAGAAGTTGGACAACCTATTGGTTATTTCTATGGTTTCAAAACGGATGGTATTTTACAAAACCAACAAGAAGTAAATGCTTATGTAACTCCAAATGGAGCCCCTTACTTTACTGATCAACGCCCTGGAGATATTCGTTTTGTAGATCAAAATAAAGATGGTTTAATAGACGAAGCGGATAAAGTATATTTGGGCAACCCGAATCCAGATTTCGAATTGGGTATCCAATTGAACTTTGAATACAAAGGAGTCTATTTGAATACTACAATGGCAGGAAAATACGGAATGCAGATAATGCAATCCTACAGATCATTCTCTGATAGCCCTAAACAAAACTATACTTCTGATATTTTCAATCGTTGGCATGGTGAAGGAACATCGAATACAATGCCAAGATTGTCCGAAATATCTAATAGAAATAATCAACTTATCTCTGACATCTATATGCATGATGCGGATTATTTGAGAATTAACAATTTAACTATAGGATATAATTTTAAGGATTTGTTTTCTAATTTTAAATTTATTTCTAACTTTAAATTGTATGCAGCCGTAAATAACTTATATACTTTTACGAATTATAACGGAATGGATCCTGAAGTACGTTTTGGACACAATGATAGTTGGGCTTCTGGAATAGATCTTGGTTTATACCCTCAAGCAAGAACAGTAATGTTTGGATTAAGTGCTGATTTTTAAATTAAATACTAAAAAGAAAATGAAAAAATTATTATATACAATAGCCGTTTCAGCAGCTTTAATTGCTACTAGTTGTACGGACTATTTAGACACAGAAAATATTTACGGATTAAACACCGAGGTGTTTTATAAAACTCCAGATGATATCAATGCTGCTATTTCAGGCATTTACAACGCAATTTATGTGAACAACGTTCATAGTGAAGAACAAATTGCTGCCAATTTGATGGACAATATGATGCTTGGCGGTGGTGGTGCTGATGATACCACAGCTAAAAACGCAGACAATTTTCTAGATCCAGTTGATGATACTTATCGCGATTTATGGATACAATCGTATTTTGGAATAACAAGAGCCAATGCGGTTATTGAAAAAACTGCTGTTGCCGATTTTTCAACATATTTTAAAACTAAAGAAGAAGCAGACAAATTCAAAAACCAAGCCATCGGAGAAGCTTTGTTTATGAGAGCGTTCTTTTACTTTAGAATGGCTAAATTTTTTGGAGGAGTTCCATTAATTGTTAAATTGGATGGAGACAGAACCGTTCCAAGAGCTTCCTATAATGACACTTTTGCTCAAATCACTAGTGATTTGAAATTGGCTATCGAAACCTTACCTTCTACTCCTTTTACAAGTATTCCAACTTCTGAATATGGACATGCCAACAAATGGGTTGCCGAAGCCTATATGGCTCGCGTCTATTTGTTTTACACTGGATACATGACCAATATTGAAAAACAAGCAACTACTGATTTACCATTAGTAGGTGGAGGAAAATTAAGTGCAACTGAAGTAACAGGCTATCTTAATGACTGTATGACTAATAGTGGTCATGCTTTAGCTTCTGATTTTAGAAACTTATGGCCTTACTCCTATTTAAATAAAAGTGCAGGTAAAGTAGTATTGCCTTGGGCAGATACAAATAAATTGGCTTGGGTAGGACAAGATGGTGCTAAACCAACTTTCGGAACAGGCAATCTAGAAACCATGTTCGTACAACGATTTTCATTTGGAGATTGGGGATGGACTCGTGGAAATACTTATACCAACAGACTTTGTTTATTCAATGGTATTCGCGACAATTCTATGATACCTTTTGGACAAGGTTGGGGTTGGTGTAGTGTTAATCCAAAATTATGGAACAACTGGCCGGTAACTGACCCAAGAAGAGAAGGTTCAATACTAGAAGTGGGTAAAGCAGAACAAGCAACAGATTCATATCAAGCTGGTAAAGGAGACCATGAAACAGGATTGTACAATAAAAAATACACTGCTTTGCAGCATGGTTCAGCAGATGGAACTAAAGGGATGTTTGTGCAAATGTACGGTTGGGGTAATGCAGATTACCAATTGATGCATGCTCAAGATTTTATCTATATGCGCTATGCCGATGTATTGCTAATGCACTCAGAAATCACTAAAACAGCAACTGGAATGAATGCGGTTAGAGCTAGAGCTGGAATGCCTGCTGTTGCCTATTCCTTAGATGCTATTAAAAACGAACGTATGTATGAATTAGCATTCGAAGGTTTGCATTGGTTCGATTTAGTGCGTTGGGGAGATGTAGATACTGCATTCAATGAGACTGTACAAGTAAAAAACTATGGTAAAGATTTTACTTATAGTGTGAAATACAGAACCGAAATAAAAGGTTTAGTGCCAATTCCTGAAGGGGAAATAAGATTATCAAATGGAGTTTATACTCAAAACCCAGGTTGGTAAAATTTAATAATCATTAAAAAAATATAATTATGAAAAATATAAAAATAATGTATCTCTTACTTGCTTCGTTTATGCTGATTTTTTCAGCTTGCGATCCAATTGTAGAGGAAGATCACTTGTCAGATTCTACTACTGTAGACGGGGTTCAATTAGTTGCTACACAAAGCACTCCGGGCGGTAATAAGGTAACTCTTAAAATGATTACACCTGGTATTACAGGGTATTGGGATTATAACTTAGGAAAAGCTCTAACAAACGAAGTAACAGTTGTTTATCCTATTCCAGGAAAAAACACATTTACCTTTGTAGGGTCTTTAGGTTCACAATTCTTTACAAAAACGATTGATGTACAAATTGATAAATTAGACACACCGCTTGAACAAGATTGGTATGACTTAGTAAGTAATAACACTGCTGCTGGTAAATCTTGGGTTTTTAATAAAACTGTCAACCTATGGTGGTATATGGCCGCTCCTGACAATCCAGGCGGTTATATGAATGCCTGGTGGGATGCAAATAATTGTTGTCCTCCATCGGACAGTAACGGAAAAATACATTTTGATTTGAATGGTGCTGCTAATTATAATCATTATGCAACTACTACAGCAACTCCAACCAAAGGAAGTTTTGTACTAGATGTTACTAATAAAAAACTTATATTAAGTAAGGCTCCAATTTTAGGAAGCGATAGAGCACCATCGGATAATGTTTATACTATTATCTCTTTGACAGAAACAGAAATGATTTTGTACGCACCTAAAACAAATCAGGGAGATAGCGGATGGACATGGGTATTTAAACCTCTATAGTGAATTAGTGAATTAATATATTGTCAAAAAGGGAAGTCATAATGCTTCCCTTTTTTGAATAATAGATTTTTAGTTTCAACATTATTGTAATTTCTCAGTGATTTACTAATTAATGAATTTGAAATTAATTACAACTTACCAATAACAAAATTTTATTTTTAAAAACCCAAAGAAACGTAATCTTAACTAAGAATCTAAAGAGGGTATTGGTTAAAATTATTTTTGTGCTATTTGCTAAATAAAATTCAATCAAAATAATAAAAATGTTTAAAAAAATTCTAATTTTTCCAACGTTGCTTTTGTGCGTTTTAATAAGCTGTAGCTCTGGAGACAGCGAAGGTGGTAACACCCCAAACAATCCACAAATAAATGTTGCAATAAATACCGAAATAGTTGGAACAACAACTCAAATGCCTAACGGAGATGGAACTGGATTAGTTAAATTTAATATTACACCTAGTAGTGGCGTATCTTATAAAATTGTATTTGGTGACGGTGAAACAGCAGAAACTACTACGGGGATAATTGAGCATACTTATAAATCAAGTGGAACAAAAACATACAACATAGATGTTACCGTTTTCAATGGTATAAAATATTTCAGCTCGACAAAATCAATCGTAGTTTTTGTTGCTACTACCCAAATATGGTCTGACGAATTTAATATAGATGGTGCTCCGGATAGTAATAAATGGACTCTTCAATTATGGGCTCCAGGTCGTGTTAATAACGAACTTCAATCTTATACAGATCGTCCAGAAAACGTAATTATAGAAGGGGGCATTTTGAAAATTAAAGCTATTCGAGAAAAATATGGAAGTGGAGACTTCACATCAGCTAGATTAGAATCCAATGGAAAATTTGATTTTACTTATGGCAAAATAGTAATCAGGGCAAAAGTACCTACAGGAGTTGGAACATGGCCTGCGGTCTGGCTACTTGGTAGTAATATTGCAACCAACCCTTGGCCTGCTTGTGGTGAGATAGATATTTTAGAATCAGTTGGAAAAGATCCACACATAAATCATTCATCTTTACACTCGCCTGGACGTTCTGGAAATACGCCAGATACGAGTACTATTAATGTGCCTAATGACAATACTGAATTTCATATTTATACAGCAGATTGGCGTGCAGATTATGTAAAATTTTCTGTTGATGATGTGGTTTACTACACTTTCGTAAATTCAGATAAATTTCCATTCAACAAAAACTTTTACTTAATTGTAAATTTAGCAATGGGAGGTGTTTGGGGTGGACCAGTAGATCCTAATTTTACTTCTTCTACCTTGGAAGTGGATTACATTAGAGTATATAATTAATGTTTTTGGTTAGTTAGTTTTTCATTATTTGCTTCTGTTTACGTTAACAGAAGCAATAATGAAAACAAATAAAATTTTAACCAAATAATCATTTACGTTTTTGTTTAATCATATTAACGCTTTTCTTATGAAATATTTATGGACTGTAGTGACACTGTTTTTCTTCTTTTTAGGGAACGCACAATCATTAAAGTTAATGACCTACAACATCCGTTTGGACATTGAAAGTGATGGAGAAAATAAATGGTCGAATCGAAATGAGTTTTTAACATCCCAAATACAATTTTACGAGCCTGATATTTTTGGCATTCAAGAAGCAAAACCGAATCAAGTCATTGATATTGCTTCTGCCCTATCACACTATAATTTCATTGGTATTGGAAGAGATGGTGTAAACCAAGGCGAATCTTCGAATATTTACTATAAAAAAGACCGTTTCAAATTACTACAAAACAGTACTTTTTGGCTCTCAGAAACCCCAGATACAATTTCTAGGGGATGGGATGCAGCTTTCAATAGGGTTTGTACCTATGCTTTGTTTAAAGATTTGAAAACAAAAACTGACTTTTGGGTTTTCAATACACATCTAGATCATATGGGTGAATTGGCCAAGACAAACGGAATTCAACTCATTCTTTCGAAAATAGCGTCACTGAACACAAAAAAATATCCAGTGATTTTTATGGGTGATTTTAATTCAAAACCAAAAGAAGAGCGGATTATTTCTCTGAAAAAAGACATGTTAAACACAAGAGAAATTTCACAAGAAAAGCCTTTTGGACCCAGTGGAACATTCAATGGATTTAAACAAAACGAACCCGTAACAGAATGTATAGATTATATCTTTATTTCCAAAAACAGCAACTTCAAAGTCAAGAAATATGCTGTTTTAAGTGATTCTAAAGATTTAAAATATCCATCTGACCACCTGCCTGTTTATATTGAATTGGTAATAAAATAAAATAGACAAAAAATAAATAATAAAAACAACATTTATGTTTAAGAACACTTATAAAAAAATAATATTTATAATTATTTGTAACACTATGCTAATTATAAGCGCTAAAGCCCAAGAAAATAATAGTTCTAAGTCAATAGAAGCTAAAATAGATGCTATAATTTCCTCCTTAACTTTAGAGGAAAAAGTGGCTATGTGCCATGCTCAATCAAAATTTAGTTCACCCGGAGTCGAAAGACTTGGTATCCCAGAATTATGGATGTCCGATGGGCCTCACGGTGTCCGAGGAGAAATAAATTGGGACAATTGGGGCTATGCCAATTGGACTAATGATTCCATCACAGCCTTTCCAGCTTTAACTTGTTTAGCCTCGACATTTAATCCAAAATTGGCTAAAGATTATGGAATAAGCATTGGTGAAGAAGCACGTTACAGAAAAAAAGATGTGTTATTAGGTCCTGGAGTAAATATGTACCGAACACCACTAAATGGTAGAAATTTTGAGTATATGGGAGAAGATCCCTATTTGGCTTCAAAAATGGTGGTTCCTTACATTCAAGGGGTTCAACAAAATGGAGTTGCCGCTTGTGTCAAACATTATGCACTCAACAATCAAGAATTATGGAGAGGTCATATCAACGTAGAAGTAAGCGATAGAGCTTTGTACGAAATATATTTGCCAGCATTCAAAGCTGCTGTCGAAGAAGGCAAGGTATGGTCAATAATGGGAGCCTACAACCAGTTTAGAGGTCAGTTTTGTTGCCATAATGACATGTTATTAAATAAAATATTAAAAAAAGATTGGAATTTTGATGGAGTTGTAATCACCGATTGGGGTGGTGCACATGATACAAAACAAGCAGCCCTGAATGGTTTAGATATAGAAATGGGGACAGGTACAGATGGATTAACAACCTCTACTAAAAACGCTTATGATTCTTATTATTTAGCCAATCCATTTTTAAAAATGCTTAAAAGTGGTGAAATTAAAGAGGAGGTTTTAAATGATAAAGTAAGACGTATTCTGCTTTTAATGTTTCGAACCAATATGAACCAGAATCGTACTCTAGGAAGAATAAATAATCAGGAACATATTGATGTTGCCCGAAAAATTGCTGGAGAAGGAATTGTGTTATTAAAAAATGAAGCTTCATTCTTTCCTATTAATGCTTCTAAAAAAATCACTATTGCGGTGATTGGCGAAAATGCAACAAAATCAATGACTATAGGTGGTGGTTCGTCTGAACTGAAGGCTTTAAATGAAGTAACACCTTTAGACGGTTTGAAAAATCGATACAAAAACGCAACAATAATACATGCAATGGGTTATGCGTCTGGTCCATCGGCTTATGGCAGAGTCATTCCATCAAAATTAGACGCTGATAAACTGAAAAAAGAAGCTATTGAAGCCGCTTCAAAAGCAGATATTGTATTATTTTTTGGTGGATTAAATAAAAATCACCTTCAAGATTGTGAAGGTGTGGATAGAACAGAATATAAATTACCTTTTGGACAAGATGAACTTTTGAATGCCATTTTAAAAGTAAATAAAAACACGGGGCTAGTTTTAGTCAGCGGAAATGCAGTCGAAATGCCTTGGATCGCTAATGTAAAAGCCATTATGCAAACTTGGTATTTAGGAAGTGTTGCTGGCGATGCCATTGCTGATGTTATCAGTGGAGATGTAAATCCATCCGGAAAACTACCCTTTTCGTTTCCTAAAAAATTAAGCGATAATGCAGCCCATTCTTTTGGAGAATTGAGTTATCCTGGTGATAATGTAAACCAATACTACAAAGAAGATATTTTGGTAGGATATCGTTGGCATGACACCAAAAAAATCAAACCTTTATTTGCTTTTGGAGAGGGAATGTCTTACACAAAATTCGAACTTTCAAAATTGGATTCAGATAAAAAAAGCTATTCAAAAGATGAAGCCATAACAATTTCTGGAACTGTTTCTAACAAAGGAAATCTTGACGGTGCCGAAGTCGTTCAAGTTTACATCGGAAAACTAAATTCCAAAGTGAGTCGAGCCGAAAAAGAACTGAAAGGTTTTCAAAAAGTGGAAGTTAAAAAAGGAGAAAATGGTACTTTCAAAATTTCGATTGATACAAATAGTTTGAGTTTTTATGACGAATCTATTTCAAATTGGAATCTGGAAAAAGGAGATTATATGATTTATATCGGAAATTCATCTTCAAATATTTCGAAAAAAATAAAGATATCCATCCAATAAATTATGAAGGCAACAATTTCAGCACTGATTTTACTAGTTACATTTAGTGCATTTTCTCAACAAAAAAGCAAAATGCAATCCAAACCCTTTTCTGTAAATGGCAAAACAGTTGTAGTTTATACTTCGGCAGACAGTACGAATCTGAGAATTACAAATACTGACAATTTGAAATTTTCAGTCTTAAAACAGCCTGTCGAAACTCAGACTTGTGTATTTGTAGATCCCAACAAAACCTTTCAGACTTTTTTAGGAATTGGAGGTGCCATAACAGATGCCAGTGCTGAAGTTTTTGCAAAATTATCCAAAGAGAAACAACAAGAATTGCTCAATGCCTATTTCAGTAAAGACAAAGGAATTGGGTATTCACTCATTCGTACCAACATTCACAGTTGCGATTTTAGCAGTGATATGTATACTTATATAGATGAAGGTGATGCCGCATTGAAGACCTTTTCTATTGAACATGACAAAAAATTTAAAATTCCTTTGATTAAAAAAGCAACTGAAACCGCTGGAGGAAAACTAACATTGTTTGCCAGTCCTTGGAGTCCGCCTGCTTTTATGAAGGACAATAAAAACATGCTAAAAGGAGGAAAATTATTGCCTGAATTCTATCAATCTTGGGCCAATTATTATGTGAAATTCATTAACAGCTATCAAAAAGAAGGAATTCCTGTGTGGGGATTGACCGTTCAAAACGAACCAATGGCAGTTCAAAGATGGGAGTCTTGTATTTATACTGCCGAAGAAGAACGTGATTTCTTAAAAAATTATCTTGGACCAACATTGTCAAAAGCTGGACTTGGCGACAAAAAAATCACAGTTTGGGATCACAATAGAGATTTGATGACTCAAAGAGCTACTACCATTCTCGACGATCCTGAAGCCAGTAAATATGTTTGGGGTGTTGGATTTCACTGGTATGAATCTTGGAGTGGTGGCGACCCAATGTTTGAAAATGTTGGTGCCGTAAATGAAATGTATCCCAACAAAAATTTACTTTTTACCGAAGGTTGCAACGAAAAATTTGATGCCAATAAATACCAACTTTGGAAAAACGGCGAACGTTATGGCAAGTCTATGATCAATGATTTCAATAACGGAACCGTAGGCTGGACCGACTGGAACATTCTTTTAGACGAAAAAGGTGGCCCCAATCACGTAGGTAATTTTTGTTTCGCTCCTGTTCACGCTGACACCAAAACTGGTGAATTAATTTACACACCATCCTATTATTTTATTGGACATTTTTCTAAATTTATTGGTAAAGATGCCAAAAGAATTAGTAGCGTTTCTAGCCGCAGTCAACTGATAACGACTTCATTTTTGAACCAAGACGGCAAAGTGATTACGGTTGTAATGAATCAAAGTAATAAAAAAGTGATTTACAATTTGTGCATCGGAACAAATGCAACCGAAGTTTCTATTTTGCCACATGGCATTCAAACATTAGTGTATTAATGATACAAAAATCCAGTTAGAAATAAAGTAGTTTTACATAAAATTCGTTTTTTTACAACTTCTATTTTACAAATAATTGAAATGAAAAAAATAATTCTGTTTTCTTTAATGTGCTATAGTATAGCTTCATTTGGCCAAGGTTTTTTGCATAGAAACGGACAAAATATTGTGGATGGAAACGATAAAAATGTCGTTTTGCGTGGTTTAGGATTAGGCGGTTGGATGATACAAGAAGGATATATGATTCAAACCGGTGCTTTTGCAGGGCCTCAATATAAAATAAAACAAAAAATAACCGATTTGATTGGTGTCCAAAACACCGAAGAATTTTATAAAGTTTATAAAGCAAACGGAATTACAAAGAGAGACATAGATTCTTTGGCGGCTTGGGGATTCAACTCCATTCGTTTGCCAATGCACTACAATTTATACACGCCTGCAATCGAAAACAAAAAAGACGGCCAAATAACTTGGTTGGACGAAGGCTTTACCATGACCGATAATTTGTTAAACTGGTGTGCATCCAATAAGATTTATTTAATTCTGGATTTACATGGAGCCCCGGGAGGACAAGGCCATGACGCCAATATTTCAGATTACGACACATCAAAACCCTCGCTTTGGGAAAGTACTGCGAATCAGGATAAAATGGTAGCACTTTGGAAAAAATTAGCACAACGCTATAAAGACAATCCTTGGATTGGTGGCTACGACATTATCAACGAACCCAATTGGAATTTCACCGGAACCAACCCAAATGGATGTGACGAAAATTCGAATGCTCCCCTAAAAGCCTTGCTCACAAGAATTACAAAAGCCATTCGTGAAGTCGATTCCAATCATATAATTTTTATTGAAGGAAATTGTTGGGGAAACAATTACAACGGCATTTTTCCTTTGTGGGATGAAAACATGGCGTTGAGTTTTCACAAATATTGGAATGGTAATAATCAAGCGTCTATTCAAACCATGTTAGATTATAGAACAAAGTATAATGTGCCCATTTGGATGGGAGAAAGTGGCGAAAATTCGAATGTTTGGTTTAAAGAAGTGATTTCATTAGTCGAAAAAAATAATATTGGTTGGGCTTTTTGGCCAATGAAAAAAATAGAAAATATTGCCGGAGTTACCTCTGTTACTAAAACTCCTGAATATGATCAAATACTAAACTATTGGAAAAATGGCGGAACGAAACCTACAGAAGAATTTGCCAAGAAAGCATTGATGCAAATTGCCGATAATTATAAAATAGAAAACGTAACGATCAAACCTGATGTAATTGATGCCATGTTCCGTCAAGTACAAACTAACGATACCAAACCCTATAAAAACCACAAATTGCCTGGAAAAATATTTGCAACAGAATATGATTTAGGTACAAATGGTTTTGCTTATTCTGACAAAGATGTGGCCAATTACGAGGGAACAAAATTTACCCCTTGGAATAAAGGAAACCAAATGAGAAACGATGGCGTTGACATTGTAAAATGTACGGATCAAATAACCAATGGTTTTCATGTATCCTTCATTGAAGACGGGGAATGGTTGCAGTTTACAGTCGAAGTAAAAACTCCAAGTGTATTCGACGTTGCCATTCGATATTCAAGTGAAAAAGTAGGAGGAAAATTGTATTTGGAACAAGATGGAAAGAAGATTTCAGAAACAATAGCGCTTCCGGTTTCGGGTGGTGAAACAATTTGGAAAACCATTTTTCTAAAAAATGTATCCCTAAAAAAAGGAAGTAATACAATTCGTGTTCATTTTGAAGGAGGAAATTTCAATCTTAACTATCTAGAGTTTAAAAATTCTAATTAATAGTATTCCATTCTTCTTTTTTTTTAGAATTTAGCAATAAATTTAACTAACAACAAAAATGCATATGCCAAAAAACTATAAAAATATTCTATTTATTCTATTATTATTTTTTACTGCAATTTATACTTTTCCAGTTTTAGCTCAAAAATTTGAACGCATTGAAACTGCAGCTGGATTAGGTAAAATCAAAGAAAATAATGGAGTTGCTGTTGCCGATTATGATGGAGACGGTGATTTAGATATTTTTATTGTTGCCAAAGGCAAAGACATTGCAAGTGATGAAAAAACACAAAGTAAATTGTTCAGAAATGACAATAACGGTGCTTTCACAGATATAACAAATGAAGCTGGACTGGCTAATTTATTTCCAAATGAAGATCCAAGCAGCGCAAATCCTGCTTTAGACGGCGTAAAATATGGAGTTTCTTGGGGCGATTATGACAACGATGGATTTCCAGATTTGTTTTTTACCCATCTTCACAAGGTACAACTTTTTCGAAATAACGGTAATGGGACTTTTACTGATAAAACAACTCAAGCCGGATTGGTAAAAACCAATAATTGCTGGAACACAAGTGCTACTTGGTTCGATTTCAATAAAGACGGATTTCTTGATATTTACATCGGAAATTGGGAAAAATGCGATTACAATAGTTTTTATATCAATAACGGCAATGGAACTTTTAGAAATGCCACTGATAAACTAAACGGCACTGTTAAAAATAAAAGAACCTATATGGGCTTTCCATTTGATGTGAATACAGATGGATGGATGGATTTATATGTAACCAATGACAACAAAGTTCCCAATGATTTATTTATAAATGTGGATGGGAACAGCAGTTTTGAAGATGCCCAAAAATACGGTCTTGACAATACGGGCACCGATATGGGCGTAGGCATTGGTGACTATAATAATGACGGATATTTTGACTTTTTTATTACCAATATCAACAATAATGTTTTCTTAAAAAACAATGGCGACAACACCTTCAAGAATATAGCCATCGAAAAAAACATAAATAATACAGGATGGGCTTGGAATAATATATTTGCCGATTTCGACCTCGATGGAGATGAAGATTTATTTATTGTCAATGGTTTTAGTTTAACAGGACCTCAAAAGAATCGGTATTTCAAAAATTTATTAAATGAAGGGAAAGACACTTTTATAGACGCGTCTGATGAAGTAGGTTTGGGAGATAGTACCATTGGAACAAGCACCTGTGCATTTGATTTTGATAATGACGGAGACCAAGATGTATTGGTATCAAACAATGATCGATCGTCCTATTTTTATAATAATCCAACCATTAAAAACAATCAATCCAATCTATCAAAATGGTTTAAAGTTTCATTACAAGGGACAATTTCTAACCGAGATGCAATAGGAACAACAATAACTTTATCAACAGATGTAGGCACTTTTCACAGGTATTATACAGGATTGGGTTTTTTATCCCAAAGCCTTCAACCAACGCATTTTGGTTTAGGAAAAGCCACTAAAATTATTGAAGTTACCATTAAATGGCCTTCAGGTCTAATAGAAAAATATCAAAATTTTGAAACCAATACTTTTATAAAATTCACGGAAGGTTCAGGATTTAAAGTGGTTGATGTTAAGCCCGTAAATTATATTTATGGCTGTATCGATCCAAAATCTTGTAATTATAATCCAATGGCAACAAAAGATGATGGGAGTTGTGCCTATTTACCTTCCAATGCAATTGTAGGATCTACAACCTCCGGATATAACAATGAAGATACCTATTCGTATAACCTACCTCCAAATCACCAAATTATTTGGACCGTTCAAGGAGGAGAAATAATTGAAGGAAAAGACACTTCAACCATCAAGATTAGATGGGGATTAGAATCGTCCGGGAAAATATCAGCACTTGTGTCTAATGGTATTTGCAGTAGTACGCTTTCGGAATTAAATGTACAACTCCAACTAAATAAGGTTTCAAAAAACATTTCTATTGCCAGAATTTGGAATGAAGCCCTTTTAGAAGCAATCCGAAAAGATTTTGCAAGACCTACGGTTCATGCTCGGAATTTGTTCCATACTTCCGTTGTTTTGTATGATAGCTGGGCTATTTATGACGCCAATGCCAAACCTTATTTAATGGGTAATACCATCAATAATTTTGTGAGTGAATTAAAAATTTTTAAACCTTTGGAAGATTCAAAAACTTCCAGCGAAAAGGCTATGAGTTATGCAGCTTATAGATTGTTAACGCATCGCTTTAAAAATTCGCCCGGAAGTGAAAAAAGTTTGGAAAGATTTAATTTGATAATGAGTCAATTGGGATACGACATCAACTTTACCTCAACTAGTTATGAAACAGGAAATGCTGCTGCATTAGGCAATTATATTGGTCAAACTCTTATAGAATATGGTCTTGTTGACGGGTCAAATGAAGCAAATAATTATGCAAATACATTCTATAAACCCATTAACCCTTCTTTAAATCTAAGGGTTAAAGGCGGCAAAACAGGAATGATAGACCCCAATCGTTGGCAACCATTATCCTTTGACACTTTTATTGATCAAAGCGGAAATATTATTCCTGGCTCAACACCAGCATTCTTAAGCCCAGAATGGGGCAAAGTATTTCCTTTTGCTTTGACTAAAGAAGATAAATCAATTTTCGAAAGAGAAAATAATAAATATGAAGTATATCACAATCTTAAGGCTCCTCCGCAATTAAGTATTAGTTCAAAAACAGCTTCAAGTGATCAGTACAAATGGAACTTTTCATTAGTTTCATATTGGAGTTCTCATTTAGACCCAAATGATGGAGTAATGTGGGATATATCTCCAAAAAAAATCGGTAATATTGATTTGAAACTTATTCCAAATGATTTTTCTGAATATCCTAATTTTTATAAAGTTCATGAAGGTGGTGATATAAGTATAGGACATACTTTAAACCCTGCAACAGGAAAACCGTATGATTCCCAAATTGTACCAAGAGGAGATTATACTAGAGTACTAGCTGAGTTTTGGGCAGATGGTCCAAACTCTGAGACACCTCCTGGACATTGGTTTACCATTTTAAATTATGTTAATGATCATCCGTTGTTTACAAAAAAATGGAATGGAAAAGGAAGTGAATTAACACCCTTAGAATGGGATGTGAAATCCTATTTTATTTTAGCCGGAGCTCTGCATGACGTTGCCATAACTGTTTGGTCTATCAAAGGGTGGCATGATTATGTAAGACCTATTTCTGCCATTCGATACATGGCTGAACTAGGTCAAAGTACCGATGCAACATTATCCAATTACCACATTGAAGGCATCCCATTAGCTGATGGATTTGTTGAAATTGTAAAAACTGGAGATGCATTAAGCGGCACGAACAATGAAAATATTGGCAAAATAAAAGTATTTGCTTGGAGAGGACATGATTACATTAAAAATGCAACCACTGATTTGGCTGGCGTGGGATGGATTCTAGCTGAAAATTGGTGGCCCTACCAACGTCCTTCTTTTGTCACTCCACCCTTTTCGGGATATATTTCAGGACATTCTACTTTTTCTCGTGCTGCTGCAGAAGTTATGACATTACTAACAGGAGATGCCTTTTTCCCAGGTGGCATGGGAGAATTCAAAGCCCTAAAAAATGATTTTTTAGTTTTCGAAAAAGGCCCTTCGGTAGATGTTACCTTGCAATGGGCTACTTATAGAGACGCTTCTGATCAAACCAGTTTATCTCGAATATGGGGAGGAATTCATCCACCAGCAGATGATTTACCGGGGAGACTGTTAGGCGAAAAAATTGGAGTCGACACCTACAATTTTGCCCTACCCTACTTTAGTTCAAATGCTGTTATCAATTCATCGAATGAGATTACTATTTATCCGAATCCTTCTATCAATAAAGAAGTAAATGTTTCAAATACAAAAGCCGCAGATGAATTTATTCTTTTTGACTTAAGCGGAAAATTGTTATCACCAGTAGAAAAAATATACAATGAGTCAACAGGAATTACATTACTGAAACTACCTCAAACTATTACTTCAGGAATTTACATATTGAAGGTAAATGCACAGGCAAAACTATTATTTGTAAAAGAGTAAAATTAAGATTTGTTCTTAGCTTTCTGTGATGGCTAAGCTAGCATTTCCAACCTTGGTTTGTTGTTTCTCGTTGTCTGACAATATTCAAAGTTTAAGCAATGCCTTTGTTGTAAACAATATATTAAATAAGCATTAAATAGATTTTCTAAGCTTTAAGAGGTTAAAAAATACTTTTGGAAATATCCATTGCAAAATCGACAATATTGTATCAAAAATTCATTTATTAATTGGTTATTTTTGACAAGATAGATAATCCTCAAAATACTGTAAATCATAGTAATAATTTACAATTGATTCAGGCATACATATTATTTTTTATTAAATTAATAGGTCTTTAATGTTGTCTATTATAATTCCGATTAGCAATAATTTGAGCTACATTTATTGCCTATCGGCATTAACCATTGTAAAAATATTAAAAATCATGATCAATTTAAAAGGGAAAAATGCTCTAGTTACAGGTTCTAGCCGTGGAATAGGACAACAAATTGTTCTAGGACTAGCTCAATTAGGATGCAACATTATTGTTCACGGAAGAACTAAAGAAAGCTGTACTAAAACACTTGATTTAGTCAAGAACCATAATGTAAAAACATATTGTGTCTATGGCGAACTTTCTGATGAATCCCAAGTAAACCTCATCATAAAACAAGTAAAAGATTTAAATATCAACATAGATATTTTATATAACAATGCTGCAGTAATGACACCCTATCATACCGATTTTTGGAATCATAGTTGGGAGGAATGGATGGAAACTTTTAAAGTAAATGTATTTGCCATGTATAGTTTATGTCGTGCATTTATTCCTCCAATGATAGAAAATGGTTTTGGCCGAGTTGTAAACTTAACCTCTGGAATAAAAGGGGAACCCGAACTTGCCCCTTACGGAGCTTCAAAATGGGCAGTTAATAAGTTGACTGATGATCTTGCTGTAAAACTTCAAAATACTCCCGTGAGAATAAACACGCTAGACCCAAGCTGGCTACGAACAGATTTAGGAGGTGAACATGCACACAATCCTGTTGAAGCAGTAATGCCAGGTGCTCTTGCTCCTGCACTTATAGAGAATGATGGCCCAAATGGTCAAGAATTTTCTGCATTAGACCAAAATATTTTCTCTAAATAATAAAATCAAAACAATTATAAAATGTATTATAAATTTATAAAATATATCGCAATTGTACTGATTTTAACTTTTTCTAATAACATAATAATAAGCCAAAACAGAAAAAATAATAACCCAACCGAGGGTACTCTTACTTACAAATCATATAAACCAAAATCATCTGATAAAATAATAAACAGAAAAGAATACAAAAATAAATTATACGGTTTTTGGCTAGGTGAATGCATTGCCAATTGGACAGGTTTAGTAACCGAAATGGATAAAATTGGCTCTATTGGCGAAATCAAAACAGGTGCTTTTTACACTCGTGACGATTGGGAAAAAACAGATCAACCAAGTATTTGGGGGCAAGGTGTTCCTAGTAATTTATCAAAAAATATTGATTTTGTATTTGTAAACCCTAATGATATTTGGGGTTCAGATGATGATACCGACATAGAATATCTATATCAAGAATTGCTTTACGCCAATAAAAAGTCAATTCTTACTGGCAAAGAAATACGTGATGGTTGGCTAGCTCATATTAAGAAAGAAGAAGAAAATTATTTATGGGTATCCAACCAAAAAGCTTTTGATTTGATGAATCAAGGAATGATCCCACCTGCTACAAGTGACCCAATAAATAATCCGGATTCTGAAATGATAGATGCGCAGTTAACAACCGAAATTTTTGGTTTTTTTGCTCCCGCCAGACCTGATATTGCATTAAAAATGGCCAACTTACCGATTGCAACAACTGCAAGTAATAATGCCAAATTGATTTCTGAATTTTATGTCTTGATGTATTCTTTAGCATCTGCTGTAGATGATAAAAAATCTGATAAAGACAAAATACTTTGGATGGCAGACAAATCAAGAAAACACCTTCCAAATGATTCCTATCCTGCTAAAATGTATGATTTTGTAAAAAGCAAATATTTAGCAAACATCCCTTGGGAGCAAACACGGGATGAAGTGTACCAAAGATATCAAGTGGAACAAGCAGACGGGTATACTATGACTTCAGAAAACAGATATTGCAATGGTTGTTTTGCAGCAGGGATCAATTTTGCATCAAGTATTATTAGTCTTCTTTATGGAGAGGGAAATATTGTCGAGACGATAAAAATAGGTGCTCTTGCAGGTTGGGATTCTGACAATCCTACAGCAACTTGGGGAGGTTTATTGGGTTTTATGATCGGTAAAGACGGGGTTGAAAAAGCTTTCAATCGCAATTTTTCAAACCAATTTAATATTCATCGAACTAGGATTGGATTTCCAAATAATGGCATTGACTCCTTTGAAAATATGGCTCAAAAAGGATTGATTATTATTGATAGAGTGGTTCAGGAAGAAATGAATGGTGGCGTAAATTTAAAAAAAGAGGTTTGGTATGTACCCACCTTAAATTAGCAAAATAACTAAACGCTGTTTTACGAATTAATAGCTCAAATTTTTTATTAAAAAAACACAAACAATTCAGGTTTATTTATCGATTTATTAATCGTTAAATAGTTTCACTTTAAAGCATATTAAAAACAAAAAAATTAAATATTGAAAACCATGAGGACAACTATCAAAAAACTGTTTTTATTTTTATTCTTGCTTTTTTCGCTTTCATCCGTTCAAGCGCAAACAATCCTACTCAATCAGGTTGGATATAAACCAAATGCCGAAAAACGTGCTTTTATTAGTGATCCAGAAGTGAAAAATTTTAAAATTGTAAATACTTTGACCAATGAAGTAGTGTATAAAGGCGAAATTTCAACTCCAAAATATTGGGAGCCTTCAGGAACAAAAGTGGGTATTGCTGATTTTTCGAGTATACAAAAACCCGGAAAATATTCGGTTGTTGTTGGAAATTCTTCTAAAACAATTACTATTGACAATGCTGTTTATGAAACTTTAGGAACAAAATCATTAGAAGCCTTTTATTTGGCGCGTGCCTCCGAAACTATTTCAGAAAAACTGGCCGGAATTTATGCTCGCCCGCTAGGTCATCCTGATGATAAAGTAATCATTCATGCATCGGCAGCTACTGACAAAAGACCTGAAGGTTCCATAATTTCATCTCCAAGTGGTTGGTATGATGCCGGCGATTATAACAAATACATTGTAAATTCTGGAATTACAGTTCATACTTTGCTTCAATTTTACGAAATGTTTCCAGAATATTCGAAGAATCTTAAATTGAAAATTCCTGAAAATTCCAATCAAGTTCCTGACCTTTTAGATGAAATATTGGTGAATTTACGTTGGATGTTGACCATGCAAGATCCAAATGATGGTGGCGTTTATCACAAGCTAACTACCAAATATTTTTGCGGTATGGTGATGCCAGGAGACGATAAATTAGATCGATTTGTTGTAATGAAGTCTACTGCGGCTACTCTTGATTTTGCTGCAGTAATGGCAAAAGCTTCTCGTATCTTTTCAAAGTTCGAAAAACAATATCCAAACTTATCCAGCTCTTGTTTGGATGCATCAAAAAAAGCTTGGAACTGGGCACAAAAAAATCCAAATGTTTTGTATGTTCAACCAAAAGATATTTCAACGGGAGAATATGGCGACAAAAATATAGAAGACGAAAAGTATTGGGCTGCTATAGAACTTTATCTATCAACCAAAAATGAAAACTATTTAAATCAATTGCCCGAAAATTTAAAAATAACCACTCCTACTTGGCCACAAGTGGAATCCCTTGGCGCTTTTTCGTTGGTTTCTTCAACTGACAAAATAAAGGATCCTAAAATAAAAGACAAAATAGACTTGATAAAACGAAATTTATTAAACACAGCCGATCAATTATGCCAAACCAACAAAGTATCGCCATTCAAAATTTCGATGGATACTTTTTCTTGGGGAAGCAATAGCGATTTAGCAAATCAAGGGCTATTATTAATACACGCCTATACCATTTCAGGAGATAAAAAATATTTGAAAGCAGCTGAAGCTTGCCTTCACTATATACTGGGTTCAAATCCGTTAAATATGTGTTTTGTAACCAGTTTTGGAGACAATAGCCCACAACACATTCACGACAGACGCTCTTCGGCAGATAAAATCGATGCACCAATTCCTGGACTTTTAGTAGGCGGGCCAACAACAGCAGCAAGGTCAGATTGTGGGGAAGATAAATACAAATCAACTTTTCCAGCGCTTTCATATACAGATATGGAATGCAGCTATTCTACAAATGAAATTGCAATAAATTGGAACGCACCTCTTGCCTTTCTTGTAAACGCCATTAATGCCATTAACAAATAAAAAAAGAATTTTAAACAGTAAAAAAACCAAACAAACCAAAATTAATTATGAATAATAAAATATCGTTAAAAGAAAAGATTGGGTACGCATTAGGAGATGGTGCAGCAAATATTGCTTGGAGAGGTGTAGCCACCTTTTTATTTATTTATTATACCGATGTTTTAGGGTTAAGTCCTGTAGTCGTGGGAGTTTTAATGCTAGTAGCTCGTTTTAGCGATGGAATTGCCGATATAATAATGGGAGTTGTTGCAGATAGAACCACATCAAAATATGGAAAATTTCGCCCTTGGATTTTATGGTCGGCAATTCCATTAGGGGTTATTCTAGCTTTATTATTTACAAATCCTGACTTTGGCTCTTCAGGTAAATTATTGTATGCTTACATAACCTACATCTTTTTTACCTTAATTTATACAGTAAATAATATTCCTTACGGAGCCCTTATGGCAGTAATGACGGGCGACGACAAAGAAAGAACAAGTTTGGGTTCGTTTAGAATGGCTGGAGCTTTTGGAGGCGGAATGATTGTGCAAGGCGCATTACTTTTTTTGGTTGCCTATTATGGAAATGTGAATCCTTCGATAGAAGTCAATAAATTGGGTGATGAAAAATACAATGTTGTAGTTTCTGCTTCAAATGATGTACAAAATGCTACTATCAAAACCGAAAATGGTTTTGCAACATTTGCTTTTAATGATGCTACTTTAAGTCCCGAAAAAAACACTCCAACGAATAGAAAAAGTTTTGCTATGGTGGCAGATAAAAAATATTCCTTTACTGTCGATGGAGAGCCTAATATAACCGAAAGTTCTATTTCAATTGTAGATCAGAATCGTGGCTATAGCAACTCGATGTATTTGATGTCAATATTTTTAACTTTATTCATGTTTATCACTTTTTATACGACTAAAGAAAGGGTACAACCACCAAAAACTCAAGAAAATAATTTAAAACAAGATTTAAAAGAACTAATTGCAAATAAACCTTGGGTAGTTTTAATGTTTGTTGGATTATTATTCAATGTTTATAATTCTATCAAACAAGGCATTGTTATTATCTATTTTACTCATTATTTGAATAATCAATTGCTGTCAGCCTCTTTTTTGATTGGCTTAGCATTAGTATCGGTAGTAGGCGCGTTGGCAACAGCTCCTTTAGGAAAGAGATTTGGAAAACGGAACTTATTCATCTATTCATTATTGTTTTCTGGAGCAGTAAACGCTTCACTTGTTTTTTGTGACGCTTCAAACATTGAAGCCATTTTTGCACTTGGAATGGCATCTGAATTTGCGGCGGCTATGTTTCCTACCTTGTTTTTTGTAATGCTTGGTGATGCAGCTGATTATTCTGAATTCAAAAACGGCCGAAGAGCCACAGGACTTATTTATTCGGCTGGATCATTCGCAACCAAATTTGGTGGTGGAATTGCCGGAGCAATTATTGGTTTAATTCTAGGCGCATTCCACTATGACGGACAGGATGCAACTGCAATAAAAAGTTCAATCCCAGGGATAATTATGTTAATGAGTTGGGTACCAGCTGTCATCACAATTCTTGCTGCAGGATTTATGTTTTTATATCCACTCAACCAAAAAAAGATGGATGAAATCACAATAGAATTAAATTCTAGAAGATTAAAAGAATAATATTAAGATACTTTTAAATGAAAGAAACCCTTAAAATCATTCGATTTTAAGGGTTTCTTTCATTTTGCAGAGAGGTAAGCGGAGCCAACCCCCGATGGCTATGCGAAAGAGCAACCGCTGAAAAAACTGAGGGCGGCAGACATAATACGGTTGGAATGTAGTGAAACGAAAGAGAGAACTTTCAGCGTAATGAAATGGAGCGTTAAGCGAACGAAAGACTGTATCGGAATGAAGCGGTATTATGGATGCATAAGCCCGACCGAACGCAAGAAGAGACCGTGTGAAGTGAGCTGTGGAATGGAGGAAGGCACGACCGACTGGAACAGCCGAACGAAACAAAGGGAACGACCGTAGAGAGACCTTTTGATTGCTAATTGTGTCTGAATGGTTAAGGTTTATTTAGAATTGTCGTCATGAACTAAAAAAACATCAACTTTTTTAGAAATACAATATTGTTAAAAAAGGATTAAAAATAAATTATCTACTTTTAGTGCTTTAAATTTTTTGTGTAAATATTTTATATAAATTCGTAATAAAATCTATTTTTTATTTAAGGAAAATTCGAGAGATGAAAAACTATAATGTAAAGTGTATCGAAAAAGATGCCTTAATACTAACAGGTAAAGGGGATAATCCTTTGTGGAATAGCGCAGATATATTAATTGATTTTGTTTCTGCCTGGGATAATAAAGACCCTGATAAAATTGAATTCAGGGCTTTATGGGATACTAAAAATATATATTTTTGTTTTACTGTTTATGATAGTCAAGTTCATATTGATAAAGAAAATAATAGTCTTGATTGCATAGGAAATTCTGATAGAGTAGAACTTTTTTTTAGAACTGATGCAGCTCTTAATCCTTATTACTGTTTAGAAATAGATCCTACGCCAAGAATTATGGATTTTATAGCATACCCCGAAAAAAAATTTGATTTCAACTGGAGTTGGCATAAAAAGGGGCTAATGGTTAAATCGTATATAAATAGTAATAATTTTACAGTTGAAATAGCT
>DAORUG010000011.1:0-34569 GCA_035433125.1 Flavobacterium sp. | reverse complement strand
TAATAAAATAAATCAAACCAATGGATTGTCTAACGACAGAGTAAGCAGCATTGTAAAAGAGAAAAATGGTTTTGTTTGGATTGGTACTGAAAACGGATTAAATCGGTTTGATGGCAATAAAGTTAAAATATACAACAAGCAAAATAGTGGGTTAAGTTCCAATGATATCGCCGATTTATTGATAGATAAAAAGGGGAGAATTTGGATTGGTACATTTGGAGGCGGATTGAACTTATACCATCCTTCAAGTGATAAATTTGTAGCCTACAAAAACATTTTAAACAACAATACATCAATTCCTTCCAATGAATTGAATACCCTTTTTGAGGATTCAAAAGGCACAATTTGGGTGGGTACTAAAAATGGAATTTCCTCCTTTAATGAAAAAGAGCAAACCTTTACAACCTACCAGTTCGATAGCAAAAATGTGTATTCGATTAGCCACAGTGACGTTAGGAGTATTTATGAAGATGGGGATAAAAACCTCTGGATTGGTACTTTTGGAGGAGGTCTGAATAAATTTAATCCTACTACTGGGAAGTTCTACCGAATTCAGTCTTCAAGCGCTATTTCGCCCGATTATATCCATTCTTTATGTGGAATTAACAAAAACGAAATCCTGATAGGAACCAGCGGAAAAGGATTGCTGACCTTTGATGTAAATAGTTTGAGTTTCCAAAAAAAGTCCTATGGAATAGATAAAGCAATCAATATTGTGCGCCGTATTAAAAGAGATCGAAATGGCGTGATTTGGATTGGGACAGATGGTGTTGGGCTTTTTAAAGTAAAAAATATAAATAGTGTTCGTCCGTTAGTCGATAATTATACGAATGATTCTCAATCGGATTTATTCATTTCCAGTAATGCCATTTATGCGCTAATGGAAGACGAAAATTCCAATATTTGGTTGGGAACCGCTTGGAATGGTGTTGATGTCTTGAGTCTTAACAAAGAGTATACTTTTATACCAAGTACCAGCAAAGGAGAATCTCCCGTTTCGGTATTGTCAGTTTATAAAAACAAGGATGCTTTTTTTATGGGATTGGACGGAAAGGGATTGAGTGTTTTTTCGAAAAAAAACAATACGGCAAAACGGTATAACAGCACAAACAAAAATTCAATTGGTGACGATTACATTCAATACATTTGCGAAGCTCAGAATGGGACGCTTTGGATTGGAACTTTTGTAAATGGATTGGTTAATTTTAACTACAAAACAGGCAGTTTTACACAATACAAACAAAATTTAGGCGATTCAAAATCTTTGAGTTTTAATGATGTTCGGTACATTGTCGAGGATGAGAAAAACAATTTTTGGATAGCGACTTGGGGCGGCGGTCTCAATTATTTTGATGTAAATACAAAAGAATTTAAAAGTTTTAAGGAAAAAACAGGAGCTAAAAACACCATAAGCAGTAATAATGTTCTTTCGCTTCAAAAAGACAAACATTTAATTTGGTTGGCCACTTTTGGCGGAGGCGTGAATCTTTTGGATACCAAAACCAACCGATTTAAAGTCTTCAAAAGTGTAGAAACCAATCCAAATTCTATTAGTAGCGACTATCTTTATAGTATTTTAAAAGATTCCAAAGGCAATATTTGGATGGGAACTGCGGGCGAAGGAATTAATTTATTGGATACCAAAACTCAAAAAATAAATCGTTTTGATGCCTTCAAGAATGTTCGTTATCAAACTGTGATGGCGATTGTGGAAGACAACAAAGGATTAATTTGGTTCAGTACCAAGCAAGGCATTTTTAACTATAATTATGCCACAAAAATGTTTAAAAACTTCTCTGATCTGAACGAAGATTATCATATAAATTCAGGCTTCAAGGACGAAAAAGGAATACTTTATTTTGGCTGTTCCAAAGGCGTTGTCAAATTTAATCCGGAAACCATCAAGGTCAAAAATGTCACTCCAAAAGTAAAATTTACCAGCTTTAAACTCTATAATAAGGAAGTTCCCATTGGCGATGACGAGATATTGAAAAAAGACATTTCTCTTTCTGAAAATATTACTTTAAAACACGATCAGGATGTCATAACTTTTGAATTTGCCGCTATGCTGTTTCCGTCATCAAGCAGTTGCGAATATCAAATTAAGATGGATAATTTTGATAAAAATTGGAGGTCAATAGGCAAAGAAGGTTCGGCTACTTATACCAATCTTTCTCCAGGAGATTATGTTTTTAAGGTCAGAAGCAGGGAATTGGGAAGCGAATGGGCAGAGGATTATAGTTCGTTGAATATTAAAATTCTAAAACCTTTTTGGTTGGAATGGTGGGCTTTTTTGATGTATGCTCTTTTAGGAATTTTGCTTTTCTATGCTTTAATGAAATACATCATTTCGTGGGAAAATATGAAAGCAGATTTGCGATTCGAGAAATTTTCACACGAAAAAGACGTGGAATTGTATAATTTGAAACAAGATTTCTTTACTAATATTTCTCACGAAATAAGAACACCTGTAACACTCATTTTGAGTTCTATAAATAAATTGTTGAAAAACAATGAACTTTCTGAATATCAGCATCAAAATCCTTTTGGCACCATCAAAAAAAATGGAGAATATTTGCTGAATCTTGTCAATGAATTACTTGATTTCAAAAAGTTAGAACAACAACAAATTAAGTTAAAGGTTGCTAAAGGGGATTTTGTAAAATTTAGCCAAGAAATTTATCTCTCTTTTAAAGAATTTGCTTATCAAAAGGACATTAAGTTTGTATTTGAGTCCTCAAGCCCAAATATGGCATTATGGTTCGACAAAAACCAAATGGAAAAAGTACTCTATAACTTGTTTTCCAACGCATTGAAATTTACAAAAGCAGGTGGAGCCATAAAACTTTCGATTACAGAAACCGACATCGAAGTACAGTTAAAATTGGTCGATGAAGGAATTGGAATTTCAAAAAAACACCTTTCTAAAATATTTCATCGGTTTTATCAAGCCAATGATGCTCATAGTGTCAATGGAGCAGGTTTTGGATTGGGTTTGACCATTTCGAACGAGATTATAAAACTGCATCAAGGAGAAATTACCGTTAAAAGTAAAAAAGGAGCGGGAAGTACCTTTATAATCAAATTGAAAAAAGGAAATTCTTTTTACAATGAAAATGAAATTGGCGGAAGTGAAACCAATGAAGAACTCATTGAAAATTATTTTACCACTAAACCCAATACGATTGAAGTAATTACGCAAAGTAGCGAGACTGCCATAATTAAAGAACAAACCTTGCTTATCGTTGAGGATAATCTGGACATCAGAAATTATATAGTCGAACTTTTGTCGGACGAGTTTACGATTTTGCAAGCATCTAATGGTAAAGAAGGATTGGAAATAGCGTTGGAAAAATCCCCCGATCTTATTATAAGTGATGTGATGATGCCCATAATGGACGGAATAGAATTGACTCATAATTTGAAATCTAATATTAGCACAAGTCATATTCCAGTGATTCTTTTGACGGCCAGAGCTTCGTTTATGCACCAAATGGAAGGTTTTGAAACGGGTGCCGATGATTATATCACCAAGCCTTTCAATGAGTCGCTCCTTCGTGCCAGGATTAAAAACATACTCAAAAACCGAAGTTTATTACACGAAAAATTTCATTCTGAGGACACTAACGATGTGCCTGAATTGGTAAAAAACAAAAAAGACCAAGAATTTCTGGAAAACTTAGGGCAATTTATCGAAAAAAATATTGATTCGGATAATTTAAGTGCCAATCTCGTAGCCAAAGAATTAGGGATGAGTCACTCCGTGCTGTATAAAAAACTGAAAACAATTACTGGCTTGTCGCTTGTAGAATATATGCGCGATTACAGATTGAAAAAAGCCAAACAATTGCTCAAAACAAAACAATTTACGCTAAACGAAGTTTGCTATCAAGTAGGTTATTCCGACCGAAAATATTTCAGTAAGCTATTCAAAGAACGCTTTGGCAATCCTCCCACTTTTTATATGAAGGAAAAATAATGTCCTCTTTTTTGATTTTTAAATAATCAAATCTTATTATTCTTTTTCATTTTGTTTGCTAGGTTTTATGCCGGTTATTCTGCTATAAAAAACGATTTCGTACCCCTAAAAAAACGATTTCGTGCCCCTTTTTTTTGTATCGCCAAGTATAATTTTACATTTCAATTAAAGTATTTTTTATCCAATGTCTGAATTGAAAAAAAATTAAAAACAAACTAAACTAACCAACAACTAAACCAACATTGAATTATGAATAAACCAATCAAAAGTATCCAGTCTTAAAACCAAATTAAAGAATCAAACTATTACAATCAAAACCAAATATGAATACAAAACTAAATCTTAAAAGAACTCTTATAGTAAACAAGCTATCCTGTTCATTGATTATTTTCTTGATACCCCTTCTGTTTTTTGGGCAGAAAGTAACCGTAAAAGGGACTGTGGTTGATGAAGCTACCAAAGCAACACTTCCGGGTGTAACGATAACAATTAAAAACAGCACCAATGCTACCGTTTCCGACGGTAACGGAAATTACCAAATTACTGCCAATACTGGAGATATTGCCACATTTTCATTTTTGGGATATGGAACATTGGAAAGAAAAATTTCGGGAAATATCTTGAACGTATCCCTTAAAGAAGAAACTAAAACACTTAATGAGGTTGTAGTTATTGGATATGGATCAACCAAGAAAAAAGATCTTACGGGTTCAGTAGCGCAAGTAAGTTCAAAGGATTTTCACAAAGCACCCGTTACCAATGTTGAAGGGTTGATTGCAAATAAAGTTCCCGGTGTGCAAATAACACCCAGAAGTGGTAAACCAGGAGCAGGAAGTTCAATTATAATCCGTGGCGGTTCTTCATTGAATGCCAGTAATGATCCTTTATATGTTGTTGATGGTGTCCCGCTCGAAGGCTGGAATGGTGGAGCGGGTATGCTTAGCCAGTTGAATCCAAATGACATAGAAAGTTTTACCATCTTGAAAGATGCTTCAGCATCAGCAATTTATGGCTCAAGAGCGTCGAATGGCGTTATTATTATCACAACCAAAAAAGGAAGTTTAAAAGAAACACAGGTTGATTTTTCATCTTCAACGAGAGTTACCAGTATTATTGAGCAAGCTCTAGTATTGTCTGCGGATCAATACAGAAGCCTTGTTAATACATTAGAAACTAATGGAACTCCACCCAAAACTCCACCCGGTTCGGCAAACACGAATTGGCAGGATGAAATTTATCAAGTAGCATTGGCATCAGAGAACAATTTAAGTTTGAGTGGTGCTATAAAATCTTTGCCCTACCGAGTTTCCGTTGGGTATCTTAACCAAGATGGAGTTTTAAGAACGGGTAATTATGAAAGATTCACGGCCTTGCTTAATTTAAGTCCAAAATTTTTTGACAACCATTTGAAAGTAAATTTAAACTTAAAGGGTTCGTTTGAAGATGAACATATTGCCAACGAAGGCGCCCTTTGGAATGCACGAGCATTCGACCCTTCGCAACCAGTTCGTGTTGAAGACCAAACGTATGGTGGGTATTTTCAGTACACACAGTTCGCCAGCAATCCGGCATTAGCCATAATTAATCCGGTAAGTATGTTAGAGCAAGTAAAAAGCAGAAACGAAAACATTCGAAGCGTAGGGAATTTACAAATGGATTATTCGATGCACTTTTTGCCAGACTTACACCTTAATGTGAATGCCGGTTACGATATTTCAAGAGGAAAATATTTAAGTTCTGCAGCGGCAAATTATTTTCCAGCAAACCTTTCGGAGGGTTATATTTATTATGCCGATCCTTCTACTGAAGTGCAGAATACCTTGTTCGAATCCTATTTGTTTTACAGTAAAGAAATAGCTTCCATAAAAAGCCGATTTGATATTACGGCTGGTTATTCCTATAATGATTTCTTGACAACCAACTATTCTTATCCAACCTTTAGGCCTGATGGTGTTAAACAACCCAATAGTGATCCTGTTTTTCCGTTTGACAAGCCAAGTCATTCCATCATTTCTTTTTATGGCAGACTTAATTATGTCTTCAACGAAAAATATTTACTGACAGCGTCTTTGCGTCAAGATGGATCTTCCCGATTTTCAGAAGAAAACAGATGGGGTTTGTTTCCGTCGGCAGCTTTTGCCTGGAAAATAAAAGAGGAAGGATTTCTTAAAGACAGCAATACTTTATCCGATTTGAAATTACGATTGGGTTATGGTGTTACTGGGCAACAGGACGGAATTGCGAATTATTATTATAGACCAAGCTATTTTTCTGGATATACGGATGAGCAGTACACTTTTGGAAATACCAGTTATTTAACCGTTAATCCGGGTGCTTACAATCTAAATCTTAAATGGGAAGAAACAGCTTCATCGAATATTGGACTGGATTTTGGCTTTTTAAAAAACAGGATTACAGCGAGTGTCGATGTATATTATAAAGAAACAAAAGATTTGTTGAATAATACCCGCGTTCCTTTAGGCTTTAATCAGGGCAGTGAATTGCTGCTAAACATTGGCACAATGGAAAATAAAGGAGTGGAGTTTGCCCTGAAAGCAATTCCCGTGCAAAATGACAATGTGACTTGGGATCTTAATTTTAATTTCACCTACAACGAAAATAAAATTACGCACCTGAACGATGTTTCCGATGAAGGAATCGGGTTGTTTAGCAACGCTACTTTAGTAAATACTGTAGGCTATCCGAGAAACACCTTTTATTTGTACCATCAAGTTTATGGTGCAAATGGAATGCCAATCGAGGGTCAAATGCTCGACGTCAATAATGATGGCTTGCTAAATGCCAGTGACCGCTATATTACAGATAAATCGACTGCACCCAAATACCTTATGGGTTTCAGTACTAATTTTCAATACAAAAAATGGAATTTAAGTGCTGCATTCCATTCCAATATAGACCATTACTTGTTTTTCCATCCTTATGACAACACCATTTCAATTACGGAATGGCAAACTTCACAAAACCTTAGCACTTTGTATTATGACACTCTTTTTAGTCATAATGATCCAGCACAAGGCTACAGTGATTTCTATTTGCAAAATGCTTCATTCCTAAAAATGGACAATATCAGCATTGGTTACGATTTCGGAAAAGTATTGGCTAATAATAAAGTGGGACTGAACGTTAATTTTTCAGTACAGAATGTTTTTATAATTACTGACTATCAAGGTCTTGATCCAGAAGCTAATTTCGGCTCGGAAAATGCTTATCCTGTGCCCCGTATTTTTTCAATGGGATTAAACCTTAATTTTTAACTAAATAACTAAATAAATAATATGAGAACTTCGAAAAAATATAATAGTATTTGGTTTCTTTTAGGAATGCTAATTTTAGTTATTACGATTAGTTTCCAATCTTGCACAGATGATTTGGAGAAACTCCCTTTGAATGCAGATACAGAGGATGTTCATTTTACCAGTGTAGCTGCATATAAACAAAGTTTGGCGGGCGCCTATTCGAGAATGGCTTACAGTACGTTCTTGAGATTCTATTGGAGTATGCAGGAATATTCTACCGATATGGCCGTAAGCACTTGGAATGATGGAGGAGATGGAATTTATCACGAACTGGCTTGGAGCGCTGATTCACCAGCAATTGCAAATGTTTATACTTCTGCACTTACGATGATAACACTGTGTAACGATTTTATCAATCAATCATCGGACGAGCGTTTATCCAAAAGAGGATTTTCTGGAGCTGATGCTGCCGAAATAAAACGATTTCAGGCAGAAGCCCGATATTTAAGAGCTTATTGTTTTTGGATTTTGATGGACTGTTATGGCAATCCTCCTTTTCCAACCGAAAAAACATTGGCAAAATCCTATCCTCAGCAAATTCAGCGTGCCGATTTGTTTAAATTTATAGAATCCGAGTTAAAAGAACTAGACCCTTTATTGGCCGAACCGAAAACCAATGAATTAGGAAGACCAGATAAGGCAGCTGCTTGGGCGTTATTGTCCAGAATGTATTTGAATGCCAATGTATATACTGGAGAAAATCGCTATACCGACGCTATCACGTATTGCAATAAAATTATAAATTCAGGATATGCATTAGAGTCAAATTATGCTTGGTTAATGTTGGGTGATAATCATTTGAATACAAATGAATTTATTTTTACCATTAATTATGACAACACAAACAAAACTTGGTATAGCACTAATTTTCTCGCTTTAGGCCCAGCAGGTGTTCCTGCCTCGATAAATGGTATGTCTGGAAGTTGGAGCGCTTTTAGATTTACACAGCAAGTTCCAGCGCTGTTCCCGTCAGCAACGCCTACTATTGACAAACGAGCTTTATTTTATACTTCGGGACAAACTTTGGAGGTAAATAAAGTGACCACAAGTACAGATGGTTATTCTGCTTACAAATACAGAAACGTAAAGCGAGATGGAACACCGCTTACCCAAAACAACACTTTTGGCAACTTATCCGATATTGATTTTCCAGTATTTCGTCTAGCCGAAATTTATTTGACTTATGCAGAGGCTGTGTTGCGTGGCGGAACTGGCGGAAGCAATGCTACGGCGCTTAATTACATCAATAAAATACGAGGTCGTGCTTACGCCAATGACCCTTCAAGTACCAGTGGCAATATTTCTGCTTCAGCACTTACGCTTGATTTTATTTTAGACGAAAGAGCCAGAGAATTGTATTGGGAAACGCATCGAAGAACTGATTTGGTTCGCTATAATAAACTAACAACAGCCACTTATTTATGGGCTTGGAAAGGTGGGGTCAAAGCCGGAACGGCAGTCGATCCTAAATACAATTTATTCCCGATTCCTACATCCGATTTATTGGTAAATCCTAATTTAAAACAAATTGATGGATTCTAAAATAGTTGAAAACCAAAACACAAAACAATTGATTATGAAAAAGTTTTTTAAAATACTATTCGCCATTGTGCTAATTATGGTAACCGCTTCTTCTTGCAGCGATGATACTTTAATGTCTGTGGCAGAACCACCCGCCGAAGGCAAATTTTTATTAACCAATAGTATAAGCGATATTGTACTTGCTCCAAAAGATGCAGACAAAAACATTGCTGTGACATTAAATTGGGATAATAAATCTTGGTACGGCATTGATACACCATTGACTTACACTCTGCAAATGGACACTAACGATGGTGAATTTGTAAGTCCTCAGGAAATTGCTATTGCATCGGGTAATAATATATCCTTGACACACGCCGATTTGAATGCTAAGGCATTTGCACTGAAATTAGCCCCAGAGGTAGCTTCAAAAATTAAAGTTCGATTAAAAGCCAACTTGAAATATGGAGCTGTACCCATTTATTCGAATGTAAGTACATTGACAGTAACCCCTTTTAGTACGCTTATTCTGAAATATCCAATGCCTGCTGAACTCTATCTTCAAGGAGATGCCGTGCCTTCCAATTGGGGAACTCCTGTAACCGACATACAAAAAATGACTCAGATAGACGACCATCGTTTTGGGATTATAATAGCATTAACAGGAGGTAAAAATTTTGCTGTTATTACTGCTGCTTCAACTTGGTCTGATCCTGCTTATGTAACGCTTGATGCGAATACGATTCCTCAAAGCACCGGTAATTTTGAGCCTAGAGGTTCGGCAACGAATTGGGGTGGTGCTCCTATAAAATCTCCTGCGGTTTCTGGAGTTTACCAAGTTATTCTTGATTTTACCACAGGAACTTATTCCATAACGCCTGCGGAATTAATGACTTCCCCAGCAGAACTATACATTATTGGTGATGCAACAACCAATGGTTGGAATGCTCCCGGTAATGCTCAAAAATTTACCAAAGTTGACAACAACACCTTTACCATCACAACAACACTCAAAGCGGGTAAATATGCTTTTATCAATGCTAATTCTACTTGGTCAACGCCAGCTTATCTTGGAAAAACGGATTCTGAACCTCTCTTGGGTGGTAATTTAACTTTAAATCAAGCTCCTAATTGGGCAGGAAGTAGTATTACTGCTCCTACTCCCGGAAATTATACCATAACGGTGAATTTTAAATCAGGAACTTATGTTTTAAAACCTTAAAACAATTATAACCAAAGAAGATTTAACAGATGCAAAATTATCAATAGATGGTTTGCATTTGAAAGAGAACAGACAGACCGTTTAGGCTAATAAAAAAATTAATTTAACACATATATAAAATGTTTGCAAAATATCGCATAATACAAATCATAGGGCTTCTCACTTTATTTTTCCAATTTGGCTGTTCAATGGAAAACCCTATTCCAACACCAACTACCTACATACCTAAACCCAGTGATGTATTTTATAAGGGAACTTATATGGCGTATGTAGCCCATCAGGAAACTTATGGTGGCGTGGTTTTTAAAGAAAATGGGGTGCCAAAAGATGCCTTTAAAAGCATAGCAGATCACGGTGGAAACATTGCCCGGTTGCGAATTGATAATCCACCCTATAAAAGCAGCTATACCAAAGGTTATGCTGATGTTGACTTTGGTTCGCCCGAAAAAGTAAAAATACAGATGCAAAGAGCCAAAAATGCAGGGCTAAAAACTTTGTTAACTTTTGGTTATCAATCTATGGCCTTAGACGATGCTCAAAGATTAAACAGTTATGTGGCTCCTTTAGCGTGGCAAAGTATAGCCACTGATGTTGAAAAGTTAAAAGAAGCAGTTTATGTGCATACCTCTACTGTATTAGAAGATTATATCAAATCGGGTTTAACTCCAGAAATTGTTGCTATTGGTAATGAAACCAACGAAAGATTTTTAGAACCTAATATGAAAGAAAGTGATTTGCCAGCATATAGTGTTGTTCGAACTGTAAAATTGTTGAACGCAGGGACTAAAGCAGTACGAGATTTAAACAAAAAATACGGATTAAACATCAAAATTGCCTGCCATATTTTTGATGCTGCCAGTTTAAAATTTTGGTTAAAATCCCACGTGCGCAATGGGCTAGATTTTGATATTATGGCACTGTCACATTATCACGCTTGGCATTCTTTGGGAGATTTTAAGAACTGGACAGATGTGGTTGGTTATGTAAAGACTACCTATAACAAAGAGTTTCTAATTATGGAAACCGCACAATTATTTAGATCCGGCGGCAATGACGCACACGTTGATATTCTGGGTGTCGAAAATATTCCTGCAGGATATGTTAATCCACCAACGACAAATACTCAAAAAAAATATATGAGGGATTTTGGGCAAGAATTATATGATGCTGGTGGTATTGGGATAATTTATTGGGGAGGCGAATGGGTTGGTTCTAAAACATTGATTTTTCCTGATCAATACGGAGCTGGTTCGTCATGGGAAAATAAAGCTTTTTGGGATTTCAATTACAACCTCCACGATGGGGTCAATTGGATGAATGAAATTGTTCAGAAATAGGCAGTTTACAGAATCTAAAAAAAATTAAATCAACAGGAATAACTTCCTTTATTCCTGTTGATTTAACTAATTAAAACAAACAATTTTAAATCTTTAACAACTAAAAACAAACCATCATGAAAAAACAATTACTCTTTTTACTATTATTTGCTTCTATTTCGTTTAACGGAATAGCACAATCTGTAACAATTACATCTGTAATCTCCAATCCTATAGCCGTTGGAACCGTTCTCAAAGTGGATTATAAATACACTGTAGCAGCAGACAGCTATATTTTTTGTGGTATAAATTTACAAAATGACTGGACTTATGTTTCTTTTGTTGCTGGTCAAGGATTAGATCTAGCTGTAGCTGGTACTGATGTTACAGGTTCTTTTAATATCACAATACCTAGTAATACGATACCAACTGCCAATTTAACGACTCCTCAAAATTATAAAATAGCCATTGAGCTGAAATCTCTTCCAACTTATGCTTGGATAGCCGGTGATTATCCTGCAACACAATTAAATTTTACGGCAGCGGCAGCAGCCACTCCGGCCATTAGTGTTACCTCAATTCCTACTAGTACACAAGTAGGTACGGATTTAAATGTTAATTACAAATATACAGCAGCTTCTGCTGGAAAGGTTTCAGTTGCTGTTACTAAAAATGGAGGTGTTAATGCTTGGGATTATATTAGCACAGTTGGTTATGTGGAAGTAGATCCAGCAGCAGCAGGAACAGATGTAACAGGAACGTTTACCGTTGCAATTCCAGCAGAAACAACACCAACTTCGTCTTTGGCAGGGAATGAAAATTATAGAGTAACTCTTGAATTAAAAGATGCAGGCGGCAATTGGTTGGCAGGCGATTATAATAGTATAAATTATAATTTTACAGCGGCTCCATTGGGTATCGACAAAAAGAATTTAGTTAATGGATTGTCAGTATATCCAAATCCAGTTTCCGATATTTTAAAAATTGCCAATGCCGATAATTTAGCTAATGCTTCATTCAGTATTGTTGATATTTTAGGCAAGACTGTTATTCAATCCAAAGCTTTGAACAATAACGCTATCGATGTTTCTAACTTAAGCTCAGGAGTTTATGTTTTGTCGGTAAGCTCAGAGAATGGAGCTAAACAGTTTAAATTTCAAAAAAAATAGAAACGAGGAAATCTTTCTATAAAAAGTAAAGATTTCATCAATAGTTTTTTAATTTTATAAGACTGTTAGTTATTTATAACTTATTTTGAGAATATAGTTAAGCGATTATTTTATTTGATTTATTGAGGAAATACTAGTAGAGCGAATCCTTGATTGGCTTTATATGTTAAGTTTAAATTTATCAATATAAAAATACGGTGCGATGAAAAATATAACTAACAGTCTTATAATTTTTAAAACAAACGTAAAACTTAGTTTTACATCCTTTTTTATAAATATCATGAAAAAAACAATTCTACAATTTCGATCCATTTTGATGTTATTATTAATGGTGATGAATTATTATAGCAGTAATGCGCAAACTCCTGTCTTTTCAAAAGGTGGAGACGTAAGTTGGTTGCCACAAATGGAAGCAACGGGATACAAATTTTATGATATTGACGGCACTGAAAAAGACTGCCTACAACTACTGAAAGACAAAGGAATGAACACCATTAGGCTTCGGGTATGGGTAAATCCTTCAAATGACAAAACCAACGGTCATTGTAGTCCAGCAGAAACTGTTGCGTTAGCGGTTCGTGCGAAAAATATGGGAATGCGCATCATGATTGATTTTCATTACAGCGATACTTGGGCCGATCCCGGGCATCAAACTAAACCGGCAGCTTGGTCAAACCACACTTTTACTGAATTATTAAATGATGTTTACAATCATACTTTTGATGTGTTGAATGCGCTAAAAACAGCTGGAGTAACTCCAGAATGGGTGCAGGTTGGTAACGAAATTCCGGGAGGAATGTTATGGCCAGAGGGAAGAACTTCGAATTGGAGCCAACTCGCACAGTTATTAAACAAAGGCTATGATGCCACAAAAGCAGTTGATCCCTCAATCAAAGTTGTGGTCCACATTGACAAAGGAAATGACAATGCAAGATCCAGAAATTTTTATGATAATGCCACGGCTAACAATGTGAAATATGACGTAATCGGACTTTCCTATTATCCGTATTGGTTAAACAGTGATTATAAAGTTACAATAGCTGCCTTGCAAAATAATCTAAATGATATGGCTTCCAGATATGGGAAAGAAGTAATGATTGTAGAGGTAGGGGGCGATTATAACTTGGTTCAAAACACTTATGACATGCTGGTTGCGGTAATTGCAGCCGTAAAAAATGTACCCAACGGAAAAGGAATTGGTGTGAATTATTGGGAACCGGAAGGTGAAAAAAGCTGGAGTGGATATCAATTGAGTGCTTGGCAAAGCGATGGAAAACCTTCACAAGCTTTAAATGCTTTTAGCGACACATTAGGGCCTCCCGTAATCGTGGTTACCGAACAAGTCAAAGTTAACGGATTCGCAGCCAATCCTGTTGAGCAGGGAAAAAATGTCACGACTAATTTAACTTATACAGCAAACACTGCAACCGATTATTTTTATGTGGGATTATTCAAAAGAAATTCAAGTGGTGGATGGTTACAAACAATTGCGGAAAGTGCAGGAAATCAATTTTTAGTACCATCAGTAGGAATCAATGTTGCCACTCAATTAACACTTGGAATACCCTTGGCCACGACTCCAACAGCGAGTTTAACCAATGGAGAATATTATGATATCTATGTAGAACTTTGGACTGCAAATTGGGGAACAAAACTAGGGTCTAGTTTATCTTCTAAACTAACTATTGCGGCAACAGGAACATTGGGAGTTGATGATGTAAGTTTGGATAAAGGATTAGTGTTGTACCCAAACCCGGTTTCCAATATTTTAAGCTTTAAAAATGCCAACAATCTAACTGTTAAATCATTAAAAATTACTAATGTTTTAGGAAATACAGTTTATTCTAATGTCAATTCAGAAGGCCTAAACACCATCGATGTGTCTAAATTGAGTTCTGGCATTTATATTTTATCAATTGTTTCAGAAAATGGAACACAACAGTTTAAATTCATCAAAAAATAAACAGTAAAAGCGATTTATAAATTTATTTAATAGTAATACATAACAACATTTTACCCCTTTTTTAACTAAATATGAAGAAATCTACAGTACAATTTCGATTCGTATTAATGGCAATTATCACATTGCTAATTACTTCTAGCAGTGTTGCACAAACATCTGAACCATCAACTTTTGCTTTTTCTAAAGGAGCAGATGTAGGTTGGTTGCCCCAAATGGAAGCCACTGGATACAAATTTTATGATGTTGACGGTTCGCAAAAAGATTGTTTGCAACTGCTAAAAGACAGAGGAATGAATACGATTCGGCTTCGGGTTTGGGTAAATCCATCCAATGATAAAGCCAGTGGGCATTGCAGTCCAGCCGAAACCGTTGTGATGGCTGTTCGCGCACAAAAAATGGGAATGCGCATTATGATTGACTTTCATTACAGTGACACTTGGGCCGATCCTGCAAAACAAGCCAAACCAGCCGCTTGGGCAAATCACTCTTTCGCAGACTTACAAAATGATGTTTACAAACACACCTTTGATGTTTTATCAGCATTGAAATCGGCAGGAGTAACACCGGAATGGGTGCAAATTGGAAATGAAATCCCAGGAGGAATGTTATGGCCTGATGGAAATTCGAAAAATTTTAACCAACTCGCCCAGCTTTTAAACAAAGGATACGAAGCCACAAAAGCCGTAAATTCAAATATCAAAGTAATCGTGCACGTGGACGAAGGAAATAATAATGCCAAGTTCAGATGGTTTTTTGATAATGCCAAAGCCAATAATGTAAAATATGACATCATTGGACTTTCTTACTATCCCTATTGGTTAGGACAAGAAAAAGGGAAAGAAGCGCTAAAAGATTACTCCAAAACAATTGCAGATTTAGAATTTAATCTAAATGATATGGTCTCCAGATATGGCAAAGAAGTTATGATAGTTGAGGTTGGAGGCGATTACACCTTAGTTCAAAACACTAAAGATATGTTGGATGCCGTTATAAAAGCTGTTAAAGCAGTCCCTAACAACAAAGGGCTTGGCGTGATTTATTGGGAGCCACAAGGCGAAAAAAGCTGGAGCGGTTATCAATTAAATGCTTGGCAATCCGACGGAAAACCATCACCGGCACTTGATGCGTTTAAAAATTAATAAGAAATACAATGAAATTTATTTTAAGAAACATACTTTTTTTACTGCTCATTTTTTCCATTGGAAAAGCAACAGCACAAACTAGAACAAAAATTAATTTTGGTTCCGACTGGGAATTCAAAAGAGAAGAAGCAAATTCCAATTGGGAGAAAATTACCATTCCGCATTCGGCAAAAATTGAGCCTTTAGTGGTCAACAACCAGTTTCAAGGGGACTGTTGGTATCAAAAAAAGTTTACTATTTCCAATACAAAAAACAAGAAAGTCTTCCTTTATTTTGAAGGCGTGATGCAAGAAGCCGATGTTTGGATCAACGACCAAAAAGTGACCAATCACAAAGGCGGTTATTTACCTTTTACGGTCGATGTCACTCCTTTTTTGAAGTCAAAAAATAATACCATTAAAGTCAAAGTCAACAATGAAGACAACCCGGAATTTCTTCCCGGAAAGCCTTTAAAGGATTTGGATTTCAATTATTATGGAGGAATTTACAGAAATGTATATCTAATTACAACTGATAAAATATACATTACAAACCCGATTCAAGCCAATAAAAAAGCCAGTGGCGGAATTTACGTCAATTTTGATAACATCAACAAAAGTAAAGCTTCAGGAACAGTTCAGGTACATTTAAAAAATGAATTTGCTGTCGAAAAGAAAGCAAATTTGAAGTTTATTTTGACTGACAATGAAGGCAAAAAACTTCAATTCAATTCGGAAGTATTTACTTTAAATTCCAATTCAGACAAAGCAATCACACAAAATATTGTGGTCGATGATCCAAAATTATGGTCGATTTCCAAACCTAATTTATATAGTTTAGAAGTTCAGGTAATTTCAAATAATAAAATTCTTGACAGTTATTCGGAGAAATGCGGCATTAGAAAATCCGAAATAAAAGAAGACGGCTATTATCTCAACGACGAGAAAATTTACATTACCGGAACGAACGAGCATCAGGAATATCCGTATTTGGGTTATGCCATTTCGGACGAAGCCCAATATCGCGATGCTGTAAAAATAAAGAATGCAGGTTTCGATTTGGTGCGAATGTCACACTATCCGCACGCCGAAGCTTTCCTAAATGCTTGTGATGAATTGGGAATTTTGGTAATGAACAGCTTAACGGGTTGGCAGTTTTTTGGCAATGAAACCTTTCAGAAAAATGCTCTTCAAGACATTCGCGAAATGGCTAGACGGGACCGCAATCATCCCAGCATCATTTTTTGGGAAGCCTCTTTGAACGAAACCCAAATGAGTGAAAGCTTTATGAAAGAAGCCACAAAAGCCTTGAAAGAAGAATTGCCTTTTCCACACAATTACAGCGCTTGTTGGATTGACAATGATAATTATGATATTTTTATTCCAGCTCGACAACACGGGAAAGCACCAGATTATTGGACTAAATACAACAAAGGAAATCGAAAAATTTTCATAGCAGAATATGGCGATTGGGAATATTATGCGCAAAATGCCGGATTCAATCAAACTCAATTTGCTAATCTGAAAGAAGAAGAAAGAACCTCGAGACAACTTCGAGCTCACGGCGAAAAAAGATTGTTGCAACAAGCTTATAATTTTCAGGAAGCGGCCAATTCGAATAGAAAAGGCAAGCAAACTATTGGCGAAGCCAATTGGGTAATGTTCGATTACAATCGAGGATACAGCAACGATTTAGAGAGTTCAGGAATAAGCGATATTTTTAGAATTCCGAAGTTTTCGTATTCTTTTTACCAAAGTCAGCGTGATGCCAATGTGATTTTGGATACAAAATTGATTTCGGGCCCAATGGTGAAAATTGCCAATAATTGGACGGAAACCTCCCCTTTGAGTGTAGCGGTGTACAGCAATTGCGATGAGGTAGCCTTGTATTTAAACGATGTTTTGGTTGCCAAACAAAAGCCATTAATCAATTCAAATAGTGACCAATTAAAACATCCTCCATTCCTTTTTAATTTGGATAAATTTATTCCTGGAACATTAAGAGCCGAAGGTTTTATAGACGGTAAAAAAGTAGTGTCAAACGTTGTCAAAACACCTGAAAGTCCTTCTAAAATTGAGTTGGCTTATGACATTTCTTCTACACCAATCAATCCTGATTTCCCGGATATGATTTTTGTATATGCTAAAATTACGGATGCAAACGGAACCATAATCCCTACAGCAGCCAATGAAGTAACCTTTTCTTTATTGGAAGGAAATGCTGAATTAATTGGAGAAAACCCAGTGAAAGCCGAAGCTGGAATTGCCACTATTATTCTTAAAACGACTCATTTCAAGAAACCAATAACGATAATAGCATCAAGTTTAAATTTAGAAAACGGAGCCATAGAAATTAAACCATTACTTAAAAATTAATCAATGAAATTATTATTTATTTCAGCCCTATTCCTTTTGAGTTTAACTTCATGTTCGTCACAAAGCGATATACCAACACCAACACCTGTGATAGATACCAACACGCTCTATCCATTACCCAATGTCGTAATTTCCTATCATACAGAGTGGACAAAATCTCATTATATTGAAAGAATTGCCGAATTTAAAGCTAATCCACTGCAATTTGGAGATATTGTTTTTATAGGAAACAGTATTACCGAACAAGGGGGCAATTGGGGGCAACGATTTAATAATCCTAAAGTGAAAAATAGAGGAATTGCCGGAGATGTTACGGCAGGAGTGGTAAACAGGTTGGCTGAAATTTATTATTACAAACCAAAAAAAGTGTTTATAAAAATTGGTATCAATGATTTATTTCACAATGAACTAACGCCTGAATATGTGGCAAACAACATCAAATCAATAGTTGCAAAAATTCATTTAGAATCTCCAAACACAAAAATTTATGTTCAGACTATTTTGCCAACTGCCAATAATAATCCATCGAAAGAAAGAATTGCAGCTACAAATACCATTTTGAAAGCAATGCCTCCAACTAATTATCTTCAAATAATTGATTTGCATTCGAGATTTGCAGATCAAAATGATTCGATGATTGGCAGTTATACTAGCGATGGATTGCATTTAACCGAATTAGGATATCTTGCTTGGCAAAACTATATCATGGAATTTGTGAATAATTAATTTAAGCTGTTATATAAACCATTTATACTATATTTTTCAGATGATTATATTGAAACGGACTTTAATAATTCCATCTATTATACTTTTTTGTGTTTTTTCTATCAGTTGTAAAGGAACTAAAGACAAGATTATTATTGCAACTAATACTGTTACAAGTCAACAAAAATTAGATAGTCTTCCATTAATTCCAAAGTATTTTTTAGAACAAGAAGCATTGAGCAAAGGAAATTGCTTAGTTAGAGGAAAAAACGGAAACAAAGTCGTTGCCTTGACATTTGATGATGGACCAACAAATTTATCCAACAGAATTTTAGATGTTTTAAATAAAAATGGAGTCAAAGCCACTTTTTTTTGGCTAGGTAAGAATCTCGCCGATAATAAACAAATTATTGAAAAAGCGAAAAAAAACGGACATCAAATCGCTAATCATAGTTGGGATCACACCAATGGATACAATTTAGATGAAAATGTTATATGGGAGCAGCAAGTGTCAAGAACTATTGAAGAATTAAAAACAGTAGCAGGGATTCAATCCAAATATTACCGACCTCCTTTTGGTGGAATTACCCAAAAACAAATTGATTTTCTTGGGAGTAAAGATATTACAACGGTGCTCTGGTCTCTAACTACTATGGACTGGGATAATACACAAAACAACAGAATTGATTTAGAAAATAAGTTTAAAGAATATCTTCATCCTGGTGCTATTGTTTTGATGCACGATTATGATTTTGGAAAATCAGTAGAGATGCTAGATTCCTTAGAGAAAATGATACTTTATGGAAAATCACAAGGATTTTCTTTTGTAACAGTTGAGAAGATGAATTGATGTCCTTGATGTCGTAAAATCATTCTTTGTGAACTTTACTTCGTCTGTTCGCTGCGCTCGAGTGTGCCTTCTTCGTGTCTTAGTGGTTAAATTACCATCAAATTACACCCCCGAATATCCGAATTATCAAAACGTCCCAATACTTCAAACGAGTTGTTGGGATTTTTTTTACCCAAATCTTGCGTGGCGATAAACGAACAGGAATTAATGTTTGCTAAATCAATCACATTGATTCCACCCGATTTTTCCTCAGGAACATAAACCAACGCATCTTCGGTGTCACGAATGAGAATTTGCATCCAAGAAGGACATTCAAAAACACCATTTCCTAACGAATAGGCTTGCGACAGCAATTCAGTCATCCCGTATTCCGAATGTATGGCTGTCACGCCAAATCCTTGGCAAAGTTGTTCGTGCAATTCTTCCCGAATCATTTCTTTGCGTTTGCCTTTCATTCCGCCCGTTTCCATAATAATGGTATTTTGCAGTTGAAAAGGGTGTTTCTCGATTAAATCCAGCAAAGCATATGTAACGCCAATCAAAATCACGTTTTGTCCAGCAATGTCTAATCGAGTCAATTTCTCGATGAGTTCTTCGTGGTTGTGAAGGTAAAATCCGCTTTCGGGATTGTGGGTCATTTGTATTAAATCTTCAACCATATAAATCAAGGACGACCCTTCGCGCTCCAAATAGGATGGAAGCAAAGCTAAAATTACATAATCCTCGATGTTGCCATAAAATTGGGAGAAACCTTTTCGATAGCTTTCTTCGTATAAAGAAACATCGGTAACGAAATGATTGCTAGTTGTCATTCCTGTTGTTCCACTGCTGGTAAAGGTTTTCTGAATTGTATTCTTATTAGAAATAACAGTGTGACTTTTAAAAAATTGGATTGGCAAAAACGGAATTTGCTCCAATGATTTAACTCTTTGAACATTGATTTTCAACAAATCGCAAAATTCTCGATAGACTAAGTTATTTTCGTATTGAAAACGAAATACTTTCAGTGCTATTTTTTCAAATTGCTTTTGGCTGGAAATGGAAAATATGTCGGGAGTTGGAGTCAAGATTTTTTTGCAAAAGTAATTAAATAAAAAAAACTCCAACTTGTGATTGGAGTTTTTAAAAATATAAGATGAAATTAATTATTCGATAATTAATTTTTTGGTGTCTGTTTTTCCATCTTCAGATATTTTCACGATATAAGAACCTCCTTTTAAAGAGGAAACATTTACTGTGTTATTTGAAGTTTTAGTATTTAATACTTGCTTTCCTAACAAATCATAAACTGAAACAAATTTTGCTTCACTACTATTAGATGTGATATATAAAGTTCCATTTGAAACGGGGTTTGGATACATATTTAAACCTGCAATTGCATTTTGTTTAAGGCCTAAAGGCATATAAGTTCTTATGTTAAAATCATCGATGGCATACATTCCATTGTCAAGTGCATCGTTTGTATCTACCCATTTAATCCATAAATTTGTCCCGATAGTCCAATTTAATCCAGAAATAAGGCTTGTTAAATTACGGTAATTTCCAGATAAATTTCCATCGAGCGCTGCGCCACCAGTAGCGTCGGTCAGTTTTTCGTTTAAATTTAAGGCAGTCACGGGAGTCCAAGTTGCTAATGCATCGCTTAAACTTGTAGCATCTAAACTATAGTAAAAAGTAACGGTTTCATTTACACCTGCATTACCAGATTCTTTCCATTGTTCCATTCTGGAAAGAATTAATATGCTTGTAGCTGTACTTCCTGTGTTGTTTTGAAAAACAGCACCGAAGGCAGGAGTTATTGTAGCATCTGCCAGTGTTCCAAAAGCCCTATCAGAGTTGCTTGTAGTACCAACATTGTAGATATTTCCAGCGAGTGTACCGCTTCCGTCTGTTACGTCCATTGATAATGTCGCGCCGCTATTATTGTTAATGGCTGTCCAGCCAGATGGAAAAGTTGTAGTGGCACCCATTCCGTTGAAATCCTGATTATAAGGATCGCCTACTCCAGTAAGACTAATCGGTGTTTGTCCAAAAGACAAAGTTGTCAATAAAATAAATGATAATGTGTAAAGTTTTTTCATATGAAACGAATTTAGAATTAAGATGTAAATATAGTAAGTATTTTCTTTGTAAGAAAGTGAAATCTTTTTTTTATACTTACTAAACGATTATTAATTCGCTGAAAATAAAAGAACTATATTGTATTGACTTGTCTAAATAAAAAAACTCCAACTTTGCAATTGGAGTTTTTTAGCTAATTATTCAATAATTAATTTTCTAGTATCAGTTTTTCCTTCTTCGGTATATAATTATTTTTTTATAATTTTTCTACTAGTTTTTGCATAATCATTTTGTATGGTTACAAGATAAACACCAGAAGCCAATGATTGAGTGTTAATTGCTTCATTACTGTTTACTCTATTCGAACTAAATAGTTTGCCATCTGTTGAATAGATATTTACGGTAGCTCTTGAAGGCATTTGAATTGTTAAAACATCAGAGATGATAGTTGCCATTTTTACTTGGTTGTCAAAATCTTTTATATCTCTTACAGATAAAGTAGATTTATCATAAAACATAATATCATCAAAATAGATTACACCGCCACCTGAAGTTTCTGGATAAATTCTCAATCCTGGTCTAGCGACAGTTGCAGTAGTATTTGGAACTCCTTCAGCTGTAAATTGTTGCCAAGAAGCAGAATCAGTAGAATAAGTAGTTGATTGTAAAGCATTTGTTCCTGTGTCTGCAGTAGCAGTTCTAAATTGATTCCAATACCTAAATCTTGCGTTAACGTCATTATCTAAATACCAACCGGAAAAAACATAAGTTACACCTTGTGTTACAGGGGTGTCTGTTGTTGGGCTAATTGTTTTGTTACTACTAGCAGGAGATGTAAAACCAAGTGAACTTATGCCACCGTGAAAAATAGTTGTACTTTGTGCGACTGTTGATCCTGTTGTGTACCAAGAGTCAGGAACTCCAACCGTCCAAGTCTCAAAACCATTATTTGTAATCAAATTAGTTTGTGCATTTAATGAAGTTGAAATAACAACGAATGCTAATAAAGTGTAAAATTTTTTCATAACAATTTTTTTAAATTAGTTATGCAAATATAACAATCCATTTCCTTTTTGAGAAAGAATTAATGTAAAAAAATCATTAATTTAACAAAATTGGTAAGATTTACTTATTTGACAATAAGTTTTCTTGTAGCGGTAGATTGTTCCTCATCTATCTTAATTATATAAACACCAGGAGACAAATTTGAGATGTTAAGTTCCTTTGAACTCATTGTAGTTTGAAGTACTTTTTTTCCAAGAACATCAAAGATAATGATGTTTTTGTCTAAATCATTTTTTGAGGTAATATACACTTTGCCATTACTTACAGGATTAGGGTACAAGTTCAACCCTTCGATAACCGTAGTTTCTTGAATTTTGGCATTTTGCTTACCCTCTTGTGCCGAAACACTCAAAGTAAAGAAAAAACCCAATAAAAGTGTAATATAAAAGTAATTTTTTGTCATCATTTCGATTTGGAATTGTAAAGATATAAAAAAAAGTTTTCAAAATCCATACCAAAAACTTTAAATTTACGTTAATGTTCATTTTTTACAAGAAAATTAGTAAAAAGGGTTTAATTTATTTGTTCGTTTTAATCACATTTGAAGTTTTACCAACAAAATTTATGGAGGTTAACTTTGTTTCAATTTAAGAATTATATTCTTTGTTTTCATTTTGCGATTGCTCCATTCTTCTCAATATAAAAAACCAAATTTGTAACTTGTTTTGCAGTAAAATTTAAGGAATAAGGCAGTTGTGTTAGCTTGAATTATCATTCCGAATTTGCTTCACAGTATTACCAAATTGTTAACTTATAAAAAACAGTTTAACACATACGATGGTTTTGTTTTATATTTACCTTTACAAACCTTAAAGCATTATTTGTGCTATTATGAAAAAACGAAATACAAAGATTTTATTAGTCGATGATGAACCGGATATCTTAGAAATTGTTGGCTATAATCTTTCCCAGGAAGGCTATCAAATTTTTACAGCTTCAAACGGAAAAGAGGCTGTTGCCAAAGCAAAAAAAGAAGAACCAGACCTTATTATTATGGATGTAATGATGCCAGAAATGGATGGGATGGAAGCATGTGAAATGATTCGGAAAATTCCTGAATTGAATAATGTAATCATTACTTTTTTGACCGCCAGAAGCGAAGATTATTCTCAAGTTGCAGGTTTCGACGCCGGAGCTGATGATTATATAACCAAGCCCATAAAGCCAAAAGTGCTTGTAAGTAAAGTTAAGGCATTGTTAAGAAGATTAAAAGAACAAGAAAAAAATAGCGAAACACTTAATGTGGGCGGAATCGAAATCAATCGCGAAGAATATCAAATTGTAAAAGACAATATTGTAATTGCCTTGCCTCGAAAAGAATTCGAATTGTTTTATTTATTGGCGTCAAAACCGGGTAAAGTATTTAAACGTGATGAAATTTTAGATAAGGTTTGGGGCAATGAAGTGGTTGTTGGTGGGAGAACAATAGATGTACACATTCGCAAACTTCGAGAAAAAATTGGTGATGATTTCTTCAAAACCATAAAAGGTGTTGGGTATAAATTCGAAGTGTAATTTTTGTGTTAAATTTGCACAACACTTCGAATTCAAAAAAAATGAAAATAAGTTTTCAAAAAACCTATAAGTTTGCTGTAATCTCGGCATTATACATCAGTGTTTTTGCTTCTTTTTTTGCGATGTTTTTGGCAAAAGCGATGTTTAAATATCCATTCAAAAGTTTACTTTCGTTTGGACTTGTCTTCCTTTTTATTATTTATATCTTTTCATTTGTAGCCATACAATATAGAGTAGAAAGATTTATTTACCGAAGGGTGAAAAAAATCTATGACGACATTTCACTTTTAGAATCCAGTACTTTTATAGATCAGCATATCACTACCGATATGGAGGCCTTGACCAGAGAAGTTAAAAAGTTTGCCACCGACAAAAAATTGGAAATCGAAATGCTCAAAGTTCGAGAAAAATACCGAAGAGAATTTCTAGGCAACGTATCTCACGAACTTAAAACCCCTTTATTTACCGTGCAAGGTTATCTGTCAACACTTCTTGACGGCGCCATGGAAGATAAAACCATTAGAAAAAAATACTTAAAACGTGCCGAAAAAGGTGTAGAGCGATTAATCTATATTGTCGAAGATTTAGATATGATTACCAAACTTGAAGTAGGTGATTTGAATCTAGAATTTTCTGAATTTGATATAGTAGAATTGATTCAAAACGTTTTCGACTTATTAGAAATGAAAGCTGATAAGAAGAAAATTACTTTGGCATTCGAAAATTATCACATTAAACCCGTTTTTGTAAAAGGAGATAAAGACAAATTGCAGCAACTTGTTGAGAATTTGATAGTCAACTCTATAAAATATGGCAAAGAAGGCGGCTTGACCGAAGTGAGTGTGATCAATTTAACCAAGAAAAAAGTCTTAGTTCGAATTACCGATAATGGCGAAGGAATAGAAAGTCAAAATCTTCCAAGGATTTTCGAACGATTTTATAGAGTTGACAAAAGTGGTGCTCGTTCTGAAGGCGGTTCTGGTTTGGGTCTCGCTATCGTAAAACACATTGTCGAAGCGCATAAAGAAAAGATTTATGTAGAAAGCGAATACGGCATTGGCTCAGAATTTTCTTTTACTTTGACAAAAGCCAAGTTAATTAACAAAACAAATGAAGAGGTTTAATTAACGTTTGGTAAATATTATTTCTATATTTAAACAACTGAAAATCATAATCTTATACGTTATTTTTTATTCTGATTTTCAAATCTGACATTAAATAATTGTCAATACACTATTAATTTATTATCAATATAATGTTAAGTTAACATTAGCTTAACATTGCAATCTACCTTTGCAAAAAAATTAAATCATAAAAAATGAAAAAGATTTTATTTGCAAGTTTACTATTTGTTTCATTTGCAACTCATGCTCAAGATATTAAAAAAGACGAAATCAAAAAAGAAGTAGTTCGTATTTTAGACTCGATTAATTCTGTTAACAAGGAAAAGCAAACTGAAAAAGAAAAACAAGTTGCAAAAGAAAAGGTAGATAAAGAAAAAGCGGATAAAGAAGCTTGGTACAATAAATTATCCCTACGTGGGTATGTTCAAGTTCGTTACAACGGATTGTTTTCTACAAATGACAAAGTTTCTTGTGACCAATGTGATAAATCTTGGGGGACAACTTCAACCGCTCCAGATGCCAAATCAAACAATGGTTTTTTTATAAGAAGAGCTCGTCTTGTTTTTTCGGGACAAATTCATCCTAACGTATATGTTTATATTCAACCTGATTTTGCTAGTTCACCGGGCTCAGGAGTGAACCACTTTGCTCAAATCAGAGATGCTTATGCCGATATTTCTTTTGATAAGAAAAGAGAGTTCAGAGTTCGATTGGGACAAAGTAAAATACCTTATGGTTTCGAAAATTTGCAATCAAGCCAAAACCGTTTGACTTTAGATCGTAACGATGGTTTGAATAGTGCCATTGTCAATGAAAGAGATTTAGGGGCTTTTTTCTACTGGGCTCCAGCTGAAATTAGAGAGCGTTTTGCGATGCTTGTAAAAGACGGATATAAAGGGTCAGGTGATTATGGTGTGTTTGCTTTTGGGGTTTATAACGGTCAAACGGCTAATAAATCGGAGGCAAATAGAAATTTACACGTGGTTACCAGAGTTACTTATCCATTTGTTATTGGAAACCAAATCATAGAGCCAGGATTACAAGCGTATACTGGAAAATGGGCTTTTACCAATGAGTTATCTACAGGTGTAACAACTCCTGACAAGCAATACACATTGGATCAAAGAGTGGGTGCTACTTTTGTATTGTATCCAAAACCATTTGGAATTCAAACGGAATACAACATTGGAAAAGGGCCACGTTACGATAAAGTTACCAATACAGTTGAGGTTTCGGATCTAAATGGAGGTTATGTGACTTTGAACTACAAATGGGATATTAATTTAGCCAAACACCATTTTTTATATCCTTTTGCTAAGTTTCAATATTATGATGGTGGAAAGAAATTTGAGAAAGATTCTAGAAGTTATATCGTAAGAGATTATGAAATTGGTCTAGAATGGCAACCCATCAAAGCATTCGAATTAGTAGCCGAATGGGTTATTGCTGACAGAACATTTGAAGACAGCGCACTTCCAAACAACAGGCAAAAAGGAAATTTGTTGAGATTGCAAGCGCAGTTCAACTTTTAATTTAAAAATATATTATAGATAGGGGCTATTTCACTAATTATGAAATAGCCTCTTTTTTTAATATTTTAAGAGTTTATTGTGTTTAAAATCAATATTTTACAGTTAACTTTGATTACGTTTAGTTTTCCGTATTGTTAAATTATTGTAAAAACCATTCAAATAGTAAAGATTGAATAATATTGACTTAACATAGGCTTAACCTTGTCACTTTACTTTTGTCAAAAATTAAAACAAATTTTAAAAATGAATACAACTAAATTAAGAATTGCAGCCCTTTTAGTAGTCGTTATGGCTATTGGATATTCGTTTACAAGTTTAAATAAAATAACGATTAAGGGTTCGGATACTATGGTAATTTTGTCTCAACAATGGGCAGAAGCGTATATGAAAAAACATCCCGAAACAACTATTCAAGTTACTGGTGGTGGATCAGGTGTAGGTCTTGCAGCATTAATCAACGGTTCTACGGATATTGCTAACTCAAGTCGTCCAATCAAACCAGCCGAATTAGAAAAAATAAAAGCAAAATACAACAAAAGTGGTGTTGAAATCGCTTGTGCTAAAGATGGTTTATCCGTTTTCTTGAACAAAGGAAATACGGTTTCTGAATTGACTGTTCAGCAAATCGGGGATATTTTCTCTGGAAAAATAACCAATTGGAAACAAGTAGGCGGAGCAGATGCTAAAATCCAATTGTACGGAAGAGAAAGCAGCTCAGGAACTTTTGAATTTTTCAAAGAGCACGTAGTAAAAACTGATTTTTCTCCAGCTTGTCAAACTTTGCCTGGAACTGCAGCTATCGTAAATGCAGTGAAAAAAGATAAATATTCTATTGGTTACGGTGGTGCAGCTTATGCTGAAGGAGTGAAAGACTGTAAAGTAAAAAAAGATGCTAAAAGTAAAGGTGTTTTGCCAACTGAAGCTACTATAAAAAACAAAACTTATCCAATTTCAAGATACTTGTATATGTATTTGAAATCGAAACCAACTGGCGATACAAAAAAATTCATTGATTGGATTTTGAGTCCAGAAGGTCAAAAAATGATTGCTACTGTAGGATATTTTCCTGTAAAATAAAAAAATTTAAAAAATCCCTCTCTTTCATTAGGGAGGGATTTTTTATATACATATATGAATTCTTAAATCCACTAGATGAATTCTCCACTTCCAAAAAAAGAAACTTTCACCAAAGAGAGTTTAAAAAAACAATTCAGACTTTCTGAATTTCTGGCCGAAAAGATTATTTCTTCGGTAGCTTTTCTCTCGATTGCCATTATTTTCCTGATATTTATTTTTGTTTTCAAAGAATCATTGCCATTATTCAGTTTCGGCGATAAAGCCAAAGCAAATACCGAAATACAAACCACAACAGGAACTGAAGTTGAAACTTATGGAAGCGAAACTTCCACTGAAGAAAGTCAGCCCGAAACCTATGGAGCTCCTGCCGAAAGTCTGGAACCTGAAAGTTACGGAACCACAACCGAGGATTTGAATCCAGTTGCTGAAGAAACAACTGAACCAGAAACTTATGGAACGGTAACCGAAGATTTAAACCCCGATTCCGCTACGGAAGAAGTAGTTGATGTTGACGAAAAAGTTACTGGAAACAAAGAAGGAGCCGACAAAACTTGGAGTACTTTTTTCTCTACTGAATGGGTTCCCGTTTCCGATAATCCTCGTTTTGGATTAATTGCTTTACTTATTGGAACTTTAAAAGTTACGGTAATTGCAATGTTGATAGCTGGACCTTTGGCAATCTTAGCAGCAGTTTACACTTCTTGTTTTGCATCCAATAGAAGAAAAGAAATCATAAAACCTATTATCGAAATGCTAGCTGCTTTTCCATCGGTAGTAATTGGATTTTTTGCAATGATGGTTTTGGCAACTTTTTTTCAAGATATTTTTGGCTATGATTCTCGATTGAATGCTTTTATTGGTGGTGTAGCAATGGCATTGGCAGCAATTCCCATTATTTATACGATCTCAGAAGATGCGCTTTCGGCAGTTCCTAAAACCTATACTGAAGCTAGTTTGGCATTGGGAGCCAGCAAAGCACAAACCGCTTTTTCTGTGATTTTGCCAGCTGCTACTCCAGGAATTTTTGCGGCTTTGCTTTTGGGTGTTGGTCGTGTTTTTGGTGAAACGATGATTGCACTTATGGCAACAGGAAACGCAGCTTTATTATCGGCAAATCCTTTTGAAAGTGTGCGAACTTTTGCAGCAACTATTGGTTCAGAAATGGCAGAAACTGTTTTTGGAGAAACTCATTACAGTGTTTTGTTTTTTATTGGATCATTACTTTTCATTTTCTCTTTCATATTGAATGCGGTGGCAGAATTTTATGTCAAAGGGAAATTAATCAAAAAATTCCAAGGTAAATAGATATGGAAAATACAAATACTATATCGGTGAATCCGTTTGCAAAGACTAGCGGAAAGGGAAAAGATATTAAAGAAACGGCCGTTGTGGGAATTACCCAAATTGCAGTGCTGTTGATTATTGCCATCTTGTTTGTTATCTTGGGAATCATAATTTACCAAGGGCGTGATAAATTTTCTTGGGAATTCATCAGTTCTTTTCCAACCGACGGAATGACCAAAGGAGGAATTTTCCCTGCTTTGATAGGAACGTTTATTCTAGTTATCGTGATGTCGATTGCGGCAGTTCCTTTCGGGACAATTACAGCGATTTATTTAACCGAATATGCACACGAAAAATCAAAATTTGCGGCAGCCGTTCGTTTCTCTATTCGAACTTTAGCTGTTGTTCCTTCAATAATTTTTGGACTTTTCGGATTGGGTTTTTTCATCCAATTCGTGGGAACAGGAATGGATACAGCTTTCAACGGAGGCGAATTGCATTGGGGACAACCCAATATTCTTTGGGCGAGTTTAACAATGGCATTATTGACGCTTCCCGTGATAATTGTCTCGGTAGAAGAAGCTTTGAAAACAATTCCGAGAGAATTAAGAGAAGCCAGTTTAGCATTGGGAGCCACCAAATGGCAAACGATAAAAAAAGTAGTTTTTCCGGGTTCTATTTCTGGAATTATGACAGGAACAATTCTTGCTGTGAGTAGAGGTGCTGGTGAAGTTGCTCCTATACTATTTACCGGAGCAGCTTATTATTTGGCGACTTTGCCAGAATCTTTGAGCGACCAATTTATGAATTTGGGGTATCACGTTTACATTATGTCAACCCAATCTTCGGATGTCGAGAAAACAATGCCAATACAGTTTGCAACCACTTTGGTATTATTAATTCTAACTTTATCACTAAATTTAGTTGCGGTAATTATCCGATCCAGAATTAGACGAAAAGCAAAATAATTTCCTATTGCGAAACTATATTATTTTAGATATAACAAAAATAAAATGAGAGATATAAAAATACAGGTTAACGATTTGTCATTATACTACGGCGAGAAAAAAGCGTTAAATAATATTTCGATGCAAATTCCAGCCAATAAAGTTACGGCTTTAATCGGGCCATCGGGTTGTGGAAAATCTACTTTTTTGAGATGCATTAACCGAATGAATGATTTGATTCCGAGTGTGAAAATCACTGGAGAAATGCTAGTGGAAGGCGTTGATATCTATGATAAAAACGTGGATGTAGTCAATATCCGAAAAAAAATTGGAATGGTTTTTCAAAAATCGAATCCGTTTCCGAAATCTATTTATGAAAATGTGGCTTATGGTCCAAGGATTAACGGATTGAAAGATAAAACTCAATTAGACGAAATCGTGGAAACTTCTTTGCGTCAAGCTGCGATTTGGGATGAATTCAAGGATAGATTAGACGATTCAGCTTTGGGATTATCGGGTGGACAACAGCAACGTTTGTGTATTGCTCGAACATTGGCGGTAAGCCCAGATATTATTTTGATGGATGAGCCAGCGAGTGCTTTAGATCCTATTTCAACCTCAAAAATCGAAGAATTGGTTCACGAATTGAAAGAACAATATACCATTATTATTGTGACTCATAATATGCAACAAGCTGCAAGGACAAGCGATCACACCGCATTTTTTTATATGGGAGAATTGATTGAAATGGGAAAAACAAATGCTATATTTACCAAACCAGAGAAGAAACAAACCGAGGATTATATCACGGGAAGATTTGGATAATGGTTTAAATTGGTTAATCACTTAATTGTTTAACCAATTAACTTGTTAACCGATTGACCTTTTTAAACTAAAAATTGTAAGATGACACATTTTGAAATGGAACTAGAAAAACTGAGAGACGTAATAAAAAAAATAGGCACTTTGGCCGTAAGCCAAGTTGGAGAATCGGTTAAAGCACTGCTTTTTGAACCTATTGAAGGCAAAGAAGTAAAGAAAACAGAAATAAAAATCGATAAATTAGACGTCAAGATCGACGAAATTTGTCAAAGTATTTTTGCTTTGCAACAGCCAGTAGCTTCTGATTTGCGTTTTATTATGGCATCACTTCAAATAAGTAACGAGATTGAAAGAATTGGTGATTTGGCCGTGAGTGTTATAAAAAGAGCTAAAAATATCAAAGAAAAACACGACTTAATTTCAAAATTTGAAATAGGCGATTTGGCCAAACAAGTTGAATTGATTACTATAAAAACGAACGAGTGTTTAGTCACACAAGACGAAAAAACGATTTCAGAAATCTTAGTTTTGAACAAAGCAATCAAATTGAAAGGGGATGAAATAATCGACAACATTATTGATGCTATGAAATCTCAATCAAAAGTGGTAGTTTCAGGAACTAATTTGGTTATAGCATTAAAGCATTTGGAGCGTATTTCTGACCATAGTTCGAATATTGCCGAATATGTTTATTTTATGGTAAATGCCAAAATTATCAAACACGAAAAATACGAAGATTTAAATATTGATAAGTTAGAATAGATACTAATCTAATGTATTTCAAATAAGAAAGCCAATTTCACTATCAAAATGAGATTGGCTTTCTTGTATCCAATGTTTTGATAAAAGAGACTAAATACTTTCTTTTTTCTTATCGTCTTTCCAAGTAATGTAACCAATAATTGCATTGAATAGATAAAATACATATTTGATGGTATTGGCAATATTCAATATCATAACGCTTTGCACAATTTTAGAAAGGTTATAAAGTTGCCACATAATCCAATTGTCGGGATACATCCGACTGGTATTAAAAGTGCCGCCAAAACTAATTCCAGCAGGAATGGCAATGGCAAAAAACAATTTCCAATCGATAGGCTTGTCACTAAAATGAGTAAATCCGAGATAATTTAAAACCAAAGACAATAACATTCCAATAACCAGATTTCTATAAAAAATCCCATCAATAGAGTTCAAAATCTTTTTCTTTTTCCAAAATCGGAAGGCTACATAATTTCCAATAAATGAAATAGGATATGTTAAAATAGCCGCTGCATTTCCCAAAAGATAGTCGATTGTTCCGCTCAAAGCAGTGTTTAGCGTTCCAATAAAATTTCCAAAATTATTTTTCTTAGTTACTAATCTTGTAGAAATCATGGAAAATCCAACATTGATAATCGAGAAAATCCCAAGCGGAAACTCGAAGTTTAATCCGAATAAATTTATAGGAATAATAGTTTTATGATACCCTAAAGACACCGAACCAATCAAAACGATAACCAATCCAATAATATCCAAATATTGGCTGTTGGTAAGCGATTTAATAGTTTTTATTGATTTTTCAGAAAGCGAAAATAAGTTCATTCAATAGTGTTTGGGCAAATATAGAAAGATTATTATCCAAATTCCTTGCTTTTATATTATCATCAAAATAAAAATATTATTTTCTTGTAATGAAATATTTTTCTTTGGTAATGTTATTCATTATTGCAATAATTTTTATGATAGATTCCTGCGGAATGACAAAGGTGCTCAAACTGCCAACTCAAAACTGAAAACTGCCAACTATTTTTTAATGCGCTTCTAACCAATTTTTCCCTAACCCAATTTCTACATCCAATGGAACATCCATTTTAAAGGCATTTTCCATTTCGTGTTTAATCATCGGTTGGATTTTTTCGAGTTCAGAATTGTGAACGTCAAACACAAGCTCATCGTGTACTTGTAACAACATTTTCGATTTCCAGTTTTCTGAAGTTAGTTTTTTGTGAATGTTTATCATTGCAATTTTGATAATATCAGCGGCAGAACCTTGAATAGGTGCGTTTACGGCATTTCGTTCGGCACCACTTTTGACCATCATATTGGCGGAATTAATGTCTTTCAAATAACGTCTTCTTCCTAAAACCGTTTGTACATAACCGTTTTCTCTGGCAAAATCTACCTGATTGGCCATATAGGATTTTAGTTTTGGATACGTCGCATAATAGGCATCAATCAACTCGGCACTTTCTTTTCGCGAAAGCGAAGTTTGATTGGAAAGTCCAAAAGCAGAAACGCCATATATAATTCCGAAATTTACTGTTTTGGCATTGCTACGTTGTTCTTTGGTTACTTCTTCTAACGGAACGTTGAATACTTTAGCAGCTGTACTTCGGTGAATGTCTTCGTTGTTTTGAAAAGCTTTAATCATATTTTCTTCACCAGATAAAGCGGCAATAATCCGTAATTCTATTTGTGAATAATCCGCAGAAACTAAGGTGTAATTTTCGTCTCGGGCGATAAATGCTTTACGAATCAATCGCCCTCTTTCGGTACGAATTGGAATGTTTTGCAAGTTCGGATTATTTGAACTTAGTCGTCCAGTTGCAGCCACGGTTTGCATATAATCGGTGTGAACGCGACCTGTTTTTTTATCAACTTGGTTTGGCAAAGCGTCAATATAAGTACTTTGCAGTTTCACCATTTGTCGCCATTCGAGAATGTCGCGCACAATTTCGTTGTCATTGGCCAAATAAGATAAAATTTCTTCGCCAGTAGCATATTGACCTGTTTTGGTTTTCTTTTGTTTCGTTCCACCAATTTTCAATTTGTCGAATAAGATGTCGCCGAGTTGTTTTGGTGAAGCCAAATTAAATTTCTCGCCAGCCGTTTCGTATATTTTTTGTTCCAAAGCGGCACTTTCTTTGGCCATTTCAACCGACATCGATTTCAAGAAAGGGACATCAAGATTAATTCCTTCCAATTCCATTGCCGCCAACACTGGAATTAACGGAATTTCGATTTCATCAAATAATTTCTTGGTTTCGGCTTTATCGAGAATTGGGCTGAAATTTTGTTTCAATTGATAGGTAATATCGGCATCTTCGGCGGCGTATTCTTTAATGTCTTCCAAAGGAACTTGTCGCATAGACAATTGATTTTTTCCTTTTTTGCCAATTAAATCTTCAATTGATTTTGGCGAATATTTCAAGTAAGTTTCACTTAAAACATCCATATTGTGACGCATATCAGGATTAATCAAATAATGCGCTATCATTGTGTCGAACAATTTTCCTTTGATCTGAACTCCGTAATGTGACAAGATTTTTAAATCATATTTGATGTTTTGGCCAATTTTTTCGATGCTTTCACTTTCGAAAAATGGTTTGAATTTATCCACCAAAACTTGTGCTTCTTCCTGATTTTCGGGAAACGGAACGTAAAAAGCTTTTCCTTTTTCGAAAGAAAATGACATTCCAACCAATTCGGCATTTAAGGCATCAATTCCTGTAGTTTCGGTGTCAAAACAAACCGAAGTTTGATTGAGTAAATTTTGCAAAAACAATTTTGTTCCCAATTCACCTTGAATGATAGTGTAATTATGATTGGTATTTTCTAATGT
>DAORUG010000010.1:0-34794 GCA_035433125.1 Flavobacterium sp. | reverse complement strand
GGAATAATTGTAAAAACAACATTAATCTTATATTTAATTTAAAGAAAAAAAATATCTTTAACCGTATTAATCTTAAACAGAAATTTCATTATGGCATTTAAAGTAATCCAAAACACGAAAATCAACACTCAAGTTTTTACCTTCGCAAGTCCTGAAACTGTGAAATATCCGGTAGCTCCTTTAGTTTCGGCAAAATTCTACACTCCCGAAGGAGGTGTTTTAACGCTAAAAATAAGAGCTACTTTGTATATGAATTCAGACGACATTGTTCCTCCAATAGTTGAAGAACCAACAGAATCTGGGAATACTTTGACGATGAACTACGACTATGATTTCTCAGAAGTTACTCCAGAAACCTGCGATGTGTATTACATAGAAGTAGATTACACCTCAGATACAGTAGGGAATATTACAACAGTTGAATCTTTTATGATAAACTTAGATCCTGAAACTTCTAGAGGAACTGTGACAGGAGTAGGACAATAACATGAACCATCTAAATATTCTAATTTACATCTTTTAATTATCCTGAAAATAATTAAAAGATGTAATTATTTAATAGTACTTTCGTTCAAAACTAAAGTTTACTTTGAAATGACCAAATTTAAACTATTTCTAATTTCATTATATTTAATCATTCCTTCAGTTTTATTTTCCCAAGAGGAAGCCATAAATCCTGTTTTTAATAAAGCGCTCCAGAAAAAATCCGTTGAATTTAGAACTGAAATCAACTTCAATAAGGCTCAATACTTTTATACAAATCAAAAATGGGATTCTACTTTAGTTTATTGTATGAAACAATTAAACTCAAGTAAAAACAAAGAATTGGCCGATTATTGTCATTACTTAAGAGGAAATTCCTTTAGACAATTAAAATTATTTCAAGAGGCTAAAAAAGAACTTAATTTGGTATCTAAAAATTTTGTTTTTTATCCATTAGTAAACAAAACTCTTGGTGAATCTTCTTTGGAATTAAAAGAATTTGAAAAAGCTATTTATTATTTTAATGAAGTAGAAAAATCGCCAAATGTAGACCAACAAGGCATCAAAATCAGAATTATATATGGAAATTTAGGTGTCAGTTATTTGCATCTCAATTTATTTAACAAAGCAGAAGAATATCTTTTTAAAAATAAAAATCTACTAGAAAAAGAGGATAATAAAGAATCGCTGTCCCTTTTGTACACTAATATTGCCAATTTATATTATGAACAATATAAGGACAAACAAGCTATTTTTTATTTCGAAAAAGCGTATTCTTTATCCAAACAAATAAAAGATTTTGGAAAAAAGAGCATGGCTTCCCAAAACATGGCGGTGGTAGAAGAAAACAGAGGCAATTTCAAACAAGCTTTAGTTTTTAGAAAAGAATTTGACCAATGGAAAGATTCCCTCAACAATCAAAACAAAATATGGGCAGTAGCTGATTTTGAGAAAAAGTTTGCTGTAGCTCAAAAGCAAAAGCAAATTAAAGTACTTGAAATAGAAAATCAGTTAAAAAACAGTCAACGAAATTGGTTGTTTTTCTCAGCAATCTGCTTATTTTTGTTACTAACTACTGGAGTGTATTTTTATGCCCAAAAAGTAAAAAACACTAAAATAATCTTGCTTCAAAAAAACAAACTCGACGAACTCAACGCCACTAAAGACCAACTTTTTTCTATTGTAAGTCACGATTTGCGTTCCTCAGTAAATGCTTTGAAAACCAGCAATGCCAAGTTATCGGCAACATTGGAAACCAAAAATTACGATGAATTGAACCAGCTAATTATTCAAAACAGCGGCATTGCCAACGGAGCCTATAGTTTATTGGATAATTTATTGCATTGGGCATTGTTGCAAACCAAACAATTGTATTTTCATAAAGAATCAGTGCATTTGTTCTCTATTGTGCAACAAATTGAATACAACTACAAACCCTTATTAATAGATAAATCCATTACTTTTGAGAATTCAGTTTCCAAAAATATTTTTATCTTCGTGGATCTCGATTCGCTAAAAATTGTGCTTCGAAATTTATTAGATAATGCCATCAAATTTTCTAACGAAAACGGCAAAATCAGTTTTTATGCACAAGAAAATAATACTGAATCTTGCCAACTCGTCTTGGAAGACACTGGTTTGGGAATGGACGAAGAAACCATCGCAGCCATTTTAAAAGACGACGAATTATTAACCAAAAAAGGAAAGTCCGAAGCCATTGGAACAGGCCTGGGAATGCAATTGTGCAAACAAATGATCAAGAAAAATGGTGGCACAATTCGGATAGAAAGTGAACTCCATAAAGGAACCAAAATGATATTGACGTTCCCAAAAAAAGAACAAAATGGATAATATCAATGTACTGATAATAGAAGACACGCCCGAGCAAAGTGATGCACTTAGCAAAGTTCTTTTGGACAACAAATACAATATTGTAGGTGTTGCCAGAAGTTATACTGAAGCACTAAAACTTTTTTACGAGCATGCTGTTGACATCATCGTTATTGATGTGTTTCTTGACGGAAAACCCGACGGAATCACCTTTGCCGAAACCATCAACATTGTTCCCAATGCTTCAAAACCATTTGTGTTTTTGACCAGTTCACAAGACCGTCAAATATTTGAAAGAGCCAAATTGACTAAACCATTTAGTTTTTTGATGAAACCTTTCAACGAATTAGAAATTCTCTATGCTTTAGAAATGGCTGTAGAAAAATTCTACGAACAAAATAATGTCTTTCTTAGCGAAGATCAAGACACTGTAATCAGCAACGATTTTCTGTTCATAAAAAAGAAAAATGCTCTGAAAAAAGTATCCATCAATGACATTCTTTATATCGAAGTCGAAGATCGTTATTGCAACATTATAACCGAAAAAGAAAAGTTTGTTATCCTAATTTCATTAACCAAAATCAGTGATTTACTCGATAAAAACAAATTCATAAGAACGCACCGCAACACCATAGTCAACTCGGATAAAATTGAAGAAATCATCCTTGCTGACAATCTGATTATTCTGAAAGGGAATCACAAAATAAACCTTAGCGACACTTATAAAGACTTTATAAAAAAAATGAATATTTTGTCTTAACGAAATTCATTTGTAAACCAAAACTCATTAAATCTTCTCCTTGCTGAGAGGATTTTTTTGTTTATAACCAAAATCGAAATTTCATGACATTAAATACGTGCTTCATGACAATTGAAACTGAGCAGAGGGAAAACCACAGTACATTTGAAGAACAAAATAAAAAAAATAAATCATCATGACATTATCAAATAACCATCACCCCATGTTGAAGTTTATCACAGTTTGCCAAAAAATAATATCAAATCCATACGTTGGAGTTTGTGCGTCATTGCTACTTATTCTTCCAAGTTTATACATAATTTTAGGAGATATAACAGTAGTAAGGAAAGAGTATGTTTTTCTAGCAATTGGAATTCCTTTATATATATGCTCCTTGAACAAAATTTTCGACGAAATCCTTAATGGTGACAAAAACAAGTTCAAATAATACAAATCAGATTTTCTTTTTTATATTTTAGTTTTAGTAATTCCCGTTTCAAGCTGATGAAACGGGTTTTTTTGTTAAATAAAAAATATTTTCAATCCTTTTGTAACTTTTTTGAAACTCCACACGTATAACCATTCGTACACTTAAAAATTGAGGAGACAAAAACATGAGACAACTTAAAATCACCAAGCAGGTAACCAATCGTGAAACTGCATCATTAGACAAGTACTTACAGGAAATTGGAAAAGTGGATCTTATCACTGCCGATGAAGAAGTAGAATTGGCACAAAAGATTAAAGCTGGAGATCAAAGAGCTTTAGAGAAATTGACCAAAGCCAATTTGCGTTTCGTGGTTTCGGTGGCTAAACAATATCAAAATCAAGGATTAACACTTCCCGATTTGATCAACGAAGGAAATTTAGGTTTGATAAAAGCTGCACAACGTTTTGATGAAACACGTGGTTTCAAATTCATTTCGTATGCCGTTTGGTGGATTCGTCAATCTATTTTGCAAGCTTTGGCCGAACAATCTCGTATCGTTCGTTTGCCTTTGAACAAAATTGGTTCGATCAATAAAATCAATAAAATGTATGCTTTGTTAGAGCAATCTAACGAAAGACCACCAACAGCTGAGGAAATTGCCAAGGAATTGGATATGACCGTAAATGACGTAAGAGAATCTATGAAAAACTCGGGTCGCCACCTTTCTATGGATGCGCCATTGGTTGAAGGAGAAGATTCGAACCTTTACGATGTATTACGTTCTGGCGAATCGCCAAATCCAGACAGAAGTTTAATTCAAGAATCATTGCGTACCGAAATTGAGCGTTCATTAGAAACATTAACTCCAAGAGAAGCTGATGTGGTTCGTTTGTATTTTGGTCTTGGTGACCAACATCCAATGACTTTAGAAGAAATAGGAGAAACTTTTGACCTGACTCGCGAACGTGTACGTCAGATTAAAGAAAAAGCCATTCGCAGATTGAAACATACTTCAAGAAGTAAAATATTAAAAACCTATTTAGGTTAATAGAAGAGTAACGACGGTCTGATTAACTGTTCGTTTTTTGATTGATGATTGAAACTCCGGCTGATTACCGGAGTTTTTGCTTTTTCAGCAAAACTCCGGTCAGTTCGCTTCGCTCGGGTATCCGAGTTTTATTTTTTATATTTACCTTTGCAAAAACAATTTAACTACATAATGAAGAATACACTCATTGCACCATCAGTTCTTGCTGCAGATTTTGCCAATTTACAAAGAGACATCGAAATGATTAACAATTCAGAAGCCGATTGGTTTCATATTGATATTATGGACGGTGTTTTTGTACCCAATATTTCTTTTGGAATGCCCGTTTTGGCCGCCATTGCAAAACACGCTAAGAAAACAATCGATGTCCATTTGATGATTGTTGATCCAGATCGATATATTAAAACTTTTGCTGATTTAGGAGCTAATGTGTTATGCGTTCATTATGAAGCTTGTCCGCATCTTCACAGAACTTTACAGGCCATCAAAGCCGAAGGAATGAAAGCCGGAGTAGCATTGAATCCACATACAAATGTTGATTTATTGGAAGATGTAATCAATGATATCGATATGGTTTTAATAATGAGTGTCAATCCTGGTTTTGGAGGACAATCTTTTATTGAGAACACTTACTCTAAAGTTGAAAAACTAAAAGCATTGATTACTCGAAAAGGAGCAAATACCATTATCGAAATTGACGGTGGTGTAACCAATAAAAATGCAAAACAATTAGTAGAAGCTGGTGCCGATGTTCTAGTTGCCGGAAGTTTTGTTTTTAAAGCTGAAAGCCCGACAACAACTATTGCTGATTTAAAGAAACTGACTTGTTTCTAAAAACATTAAAATCTTTTCATTCAAGAAATCCGAAGCTATAAACTTCGGATTTTTTTGTTTAAATCTGTCATTATTACACAACATTCCCTTAAACTACAGCATACAAAGAGTTAATAATAAAGTAACTATTACATTAAATACAGGTGTTACCTGATAAATACATTTGTATTTAATTTAAAAACTACTTTATGCAAAAACATTTACAATTAAGATTGAAGAACGCTGCAAGCTCTAAAATGGCTATGGGATTATTTTCTATTGTTGCATTATTGGCTTTTAACAATAGTATTGGTCAAACTGTAGATCTTTCTAATTATGTTAGAGTAGGTCGTTATGATTTACCAGAACCAACAAGAACTACAGCTCCAACTAACAATTTATTGACTCAGGAAGCTTCTGGAGTAACTTACAATTGGGATACTGATACTCTTTTTATTGTTGGAGATGGAACTACATCTGTTACTCAAGTATCAAAAACTGGACAACTTATTGATACTATGACATTAGCTCAAGGGAGTAGCCCACAAGGAACTGAATTCTATGATTCTGAAGGAATTACCTATATTGGAAACGGTCAATTTGTAATGACGGAAGAGCGTGACCGACAAGTAGTTTTGTTTACTTACGCTGCCGGAACTACACTTACCAGAAGTAATGCTAAAACAGTAAAACTAGGAACATTTGTAAATAATACAGGAACCGAAGGGCTGACTTATGATCCATTGACTAATGGTTATATCGTTTTAAAAGAAATAACTCCTATAGGAATTTTCCAAACAGGAATTGACTTTATTGCCGGAACTGCTACTAATGGTTCAGCTACAACTGAAAATTCGACTAACCTTTTTGATCCAGCTTTGTTGGGCTTTACAGATGTTGCTGATGTTTTTGCATTATCTAATTTGCCAGCCTTGAACGGAAAACCATTATTCAACAATTTATTGGTATTGAGTCAGGAAAATGCTAAAGTAGTAAATGTAACAAGAGACGGAACTATTACTAATTCGCTAACCATAGTGACCGATCCAGGAAATCCTTTAGATGCTCCATCTCAACAACACGAAGGACTTACTATGGATCGTGATGGTGTGTTGTATATTGTAAACGAAAATGGTGGTGGAGATATCAATCACCCACAACTATGGGTTTGTGCGCCTTCATCTTTAGCCAATCAAGCACCAACGGCTGTTGCATTGGCAAACACTATCAATTCTGTTTTAGAAAACTCAAACACTACTTCGGCGGTAAAAATTTCAGATATTTTAGTGACTGACGATGGATTAGGAATGAACAATTTATCTTTATCTGGTGCTGATGCAAGCTTTTTCCAAATCACTGGAGCAGGATTGTACATCAAAGCTGGTACAATATTAGATTATGAAACTAAAACAAGTTATGCAGTAACTATAAATGTTGACGATACCACTGTAGGTACTACACCTGATGCAACGGTTAATTTTACTTTATCAATTACAGATGTAGTGGTAGAAAGCGCACAAGCTGCTGCTGTAATCATATCGGAAGTAACGCCTTGGTCTAGTGGTAATGCTCTAGTTGGTGCCGATTGGTTTGAACTAACCAATAATGGAAATGCCACTCTTGACATCACAGGTTGGAAAGTAGATGATAGTTCTAATTCATTTGCTTCAGCTTTAGCTTTGAATGGGATTACAAGCATCGCTCCTGGAGAATCTGTAATTTTCTTAGAAACAAGTTCTACCAATGCTTCGACTATTATTGCTAATTTCAAATCGGCTTGGTTTGGTGCTAATGTACCTGCTAATTTACAAGTGGGATCTTATACAGGTAGTGGAATTGGTTTAAGTACAGGAGGCGATCAAGTAAACCTATTTGATGCTTCTGGAAATCTTAAATCTAGTGTCACTTTCGGAGTAGTAACTACCAATATTACATTCAACAATGCTTTAGGTCTTACGAATACTACAATTTCAACATTGAGTCAAGTAGGAGTGAATGATGCTTTTGCTGCAATAAATGATGCGAATCAAATTGGTTCACCTGGAACTATAGGTAAATTATTTATCTCAGAAGTAGCACCGTGGTCGAGTGGAAATAGTCCTGTAGCTGCCGATTGGTTTGAAGTTACCAATACAAAAGCGGTTGCTGTTGATATTACAGGTTGGAAAGTAGATGATAGTTCACAATCTCCTGCCGCTGCCGTTGCATTAAGTGGAATCACAACTATCAATCCGGGAGAATCAGTAATCTTTATTGAAACTAGTGATTTGGCTGGAAAAACGACTGCTTTTTTAAGCAACTGGTTTGGAATAAATCCTCCGTCAGGTTTAAGAATAGGAAACTACACGGGTACCGGAATTGGTTTAGGAACAGGTGGAGATCAAGTAAATTTATATAACGGTGTAAGCAGTACACCAGTAGCTTCTGTATTGTTTGGTACGTCACCTACCGCAACTTTTGGAACCTTTGATAACACTGCTGGACTCAACACAATAACTACTGCAATTACGCAATTGAGCGCAGTAGGTGTAAACGGAGCGTTTGTTGCCGTAAACAGTAGTAGCGAAATTGGTTCTCCGGGTGTTTTTACTAAAACAACTAGCTTGTCAACAGATACTTTTCTAGAAAACATAACCCCATTTAATGTAATTGCTTATCCTAATCCATTTAATTCAGCATTTCAGTTGGATTTCACAACAACTAGTAATGATGAGGTGGATATGAAAGTGTATGATATGAACGGAAAATTGGTAGAAGTTCGTAAATTAGATACTACCGAATCGAAAAGTCTAAATACAGGAAATAATTATACATCAGGTATTTATAATATTATTTTGACACAAGGACAAAACGCCAAAACAGTTCGTGTGATTAAAAAATAAGTTAGAAATGTATTTTAAAAACCCTCGTTTGAGCAATCAGGCGAGGGTTTTGTCATATATTTAATTGCTTTCTAATAATTCATCAAAATTCTTTTCGTTGTAATTAATCATCGAAGAAACGTGTTGATACAATTCGGGATATTTGCTTTTAAAAAGATGTGGTGTTTCAAAAAAGTGTTCTAAAATTACGGCTATAAATTCAAATCCATTTTCATACGCATATTCCCTAAAATAGCCCTGTTCAGATAGTTTTTTGTTCAGTTTTTCATCTTTGAAATAAGTTATCACTTTATTGAATTCGTCAAAAAAAAGGATTGCACTTGGGTCATTGCTTTTCATGCCATGAAAGTGTAATGCGTGTGCAAATTCGTGAAGGCCTAGATTAATATTGTCGTTTGTTGATTGATGTCCAAGGATAAAATCTTCCCAAGAAAATGCCACAGCTTTCATAGCAGGATTAAATTCCCCTTTATGATATTGCTGGTTTGAATTCGAAAAATAGGCCGATGGGTAAATTATGATGACTTTAAATAAATTAATAAGGTATTGTCTCATCCCAAAAGTCAGCATAATATAAGTGCCAGCTATGATAATTTTCATTTCGTCAGTAACCAAAAGTTCTTCTTTTCCTATGAATTGATAATGGTTTAAAAACCCTTTTACCCGATGTTCAAAATAGATTTTCTTTTTATTTGACAACTTTTTATAAAACGGAAACTCTTTTTCTAAAATTTGCTTTTGAGTTAGACTCAATTTTTTCGGGAATGGATAAAGATATAAATACAGCGGTTTATTAAAAATCATCATATAGGTAGGCTCAACTATTCTAAATAAAATTAGAACTAAAAATAGTATCCCAAAATAGGTCAAAAGTAAATGGTGAATTATCATAAATCAGGAAGGGAATTACGTTTAGAGTTGAGCAATTGTGTATTTGTTTTTTATTTTTAAAATTAAATCTGTTGTTGCGTGATGCAAAAGCTGAACAGTTTTCTAAAACTGATAAAGCGTGAAATAAACACCCTTTTGTGTGAATTTCACGCTTTTTTATTTTGTATTTGTGACCTTGGAGGGGTTCGAACCCCCAACCCTCAGAGCCGAAATCTGATATTCTATCCAGTTGAACTACAAGGCCATTAATTATTAAAACCCAATATTTTAAATTCCAAATTTGAATTTTGTTTACAAGACGCAATTTGGAATTTAAAATTTTGGAATTTAAAAACTATGTCAATAGTTTTTTGACGATAGAAGAGATGGTTTTTCCTTCGGCTGTTCCGCCTAATTGTGCTGAGGCGATTCCCATTACTTTTCCCATCGAAGCAATGCCTGTTGCTCCTGTTTCAGCAATAATTTTTGCAATAATAGCTTCTACTTGGGCTTCGCTTAGTTGTGCTGGAAGGAATTTTTCGATTACAGCTATTTGAGCTAATTCAGGTTCTGCAAGATCCATGCGATTTTGTTCCGTGAAAATTTTGGCACTGTCCTTACGGGTTTTTACTAATTTTTGAAGTAATTTAATTTCGTCTGCTTCGGAGATTTCTTCTTTAGATCCAGTTGCAGTTTGAGCTAAAAGAATTTCAGATTTAATGGCTCTTAAAGCTTCTAAGGCTAAAGTATCTTTGGCTCTCATGGCGGTTTTAATTTCCTCCATGATTTGTGTTGATAAGCTCATACTAATTTATGATTTGCAACGTCAGTTCGTTGACGCTCGGGTTAGGTTTTTAATTTCAGATTGAAGCATCCTTTTAACCAAAAGTTTCGGGAGTAATCTGGAGCACAAATTTATGTTTTTTTAATGGAATTAACAACTGATTCTGGCAGTGTTCATTAATGAAATTGCAAAAAATAACCCGAAAATTAATTTAATTTTCGGGTTAGGCAACTTTGGTTTGAATTAGTTAGTCAACATTATCGTGTAAGAAAGAATTGTTTGATCTCAATTGGAGGTCGTCATTACTATCTATCCCAACTGAAATTCTTGAATTAGTTCCAGTTACTTGTCCTTTTGAAAGTTCAATATTTTGTCTTTTATAAGCAGGTACTCTCTCTAATTCGTCAACTTTCGAAATAGTATTGTGAAATTTATAATTAAATTCTTTTAATTTTTTTCTTCTTTCATCAGTTCTTAATTTCATCGATTCCTGAATTGTCATATCCATTGGTGAAATACTCTCGAGAGTAGAAGTGGAGTTTTCAACTACATCAATCTTTTTCATGGTGATGTTCAACTCTTCTGGAATTACTTCCTCAACTACAGCCGCAGTAGGTTTTGAGTCTAACAATGCATTTTCAACTTCAGTATATTCTTCAAGAGAATATCTTATTATTCCATTATCAGTCAATTCTGTTACTGGGACAAATTGAACAGGCTCATTTACTTTAATATCTTTTGTTTCATTACTCAGTTCAAATAAAGTTCTTGTTTCTTCTTTTTTTACTGGCTCAGACTTGAAAAGAGGCAAGTCGAATGATAAAGAAGCTTGTTCTTCTTTGTGGTATATTTTTGGTTCGACAACTTCTATCTGTTTAACTTCTGGTGATGACACAACAAAGTCCAAGTCTTTGATTGGTGAAACAATTTCAAAAGTCACATCTAAATTTCTGATAAACTCATTCATACCCATAAGTTCTTCACTTTTAAGAATAACTTTTGCAGGTTCTTCAACAACTTCTTGTTCTTCTTCTAATAGTTCAAAAACGATTCTGTCTTCGGTTTTAGCAAGAGGTGTTTCAGTTTCTTGGTTAAATGCAGTAACTGTTTTTTTTGTCAAATCATACACATTTTTTTGTTCGTCATCAAGTGTATGTATAATCTTAGCCGGTTCAACATTTACTATTTCACGTTGTTGTTCGATGTCAAATCCAGTTGCAATAATGGTCACAGAAATTGATTCGCCAAGTGATTCGTCTTCACCAACTCCCATAATGATATTAGCATTATGTCCTGCTTCGGCTTGAATATAATCGTTAATTTCTCCAATTTCATCAATTGTGATTTCGTCAGATCCAGAAACGATGAGCAACAATACGTTTTTGGCTCCAGTGATTTTATTATCATTTAAAAGAGGGGAGTCCAAGGCCGAAATAATTCCTTCTTTGGCTCTGTTTTCACCTGTAGAAACAGCTGATCCCATAATAGCAGTTCCGCTATTGGCCAATACTGTTTTGGCATCTTTTAAATCGATATTTTGAGTATAGTGATGTGTAATTACCTCGGCAATACCTCTTGAGGCTGTGGCCAAAACTTCATCGGCTTTCGAAAATCCAGCTTTGAAGCCCAAATTTCCATATACTTCTCTTAATTTATTGTTGTTGATTACAATTAGTGAATCAACTTGTTTTCGCAATTTATTAATACCTATTTGCGCTTGTTCAAGACGAACTTTTCCTTCAAATGAGAAAGGCAAAGTCACTATTCCAACCGTTAAAATATCTCTTTCTTTGGCCAATTGAGCAATTACTGGCGCTGCACCTGTACCAGTTCCTCCACCCATTCCTGCGGTTATGAAAACCATTTTGGTGTTACTGTCAAGCATTTTTTCAATCTCGGCTATACTTTCGATTGCCGATTGCTGTCCTACATCTGGATTTGCTCCTGCTCCAAGTCCTTCGGTCAAGTTGACACCTAACTGAATTTTGTTTGGTACAGAACTGTTATCTAATGCTTGAGAATCGGTATTGCAAACGATAAAATCTACGCCTTTGATACCTTGTTTAAACATGTGGTTTATAGCGTTACTCCCGCCGCCGCCTACACCTATAACTTTTATTACATTTGATTGGTTTTTTGGTAAATCAAACGAAATACTGCCAAATTCTGAGTTGCTCATCATCTTATGGTTTTTATTATTTTGTTAATATATTTTAGTTCTTTATTCTGCGTTGTCTAAGAATTCTTTTATTTTTCCCAGGTAACCACTTAAATCAAAAAAGTTTTTTTTGTTTGAAGTCGCCGTTGGAGGAGTTTTTATATCCTGAATGTCTTCTTTTATAATTTCCTCTTCTATAACTTCTAATTTTGGTGGCCTAACGATTTTTTGTTCCGTGTATTTTTCAACTCTAACAGCGCTTTGCGTTTTGTTTTCAATGCTATTCATCACTAAACCAACTACAGTTGCATAAAGTGGGCAAGATATTTCTTCGTCAGAGTTTCCAGCCAAATGCTCGTTTGGATACCCAATTCTTGTATCCATGCCAGTGATGTATTCTACTAATTGTTTGATGTGTTTCAATTGAGCACCACCACCAGTCAATACAATTCCAGCAATTAGTTTTTTACGAGGATCATCGTGTCCATACTCTTTGATCTCTGTAAAAACTTGTTCAATAATTTCTACAACACGAGCGTGAATTATTTTTGACAAATTCTTCAGCGAAATTTCTTTCGGCTCTCTTCCTCTTAAACCTGGAATAGAAACTATTTCGTTGTCTTTATTTTCTCCTGGCCAAGCTGATCCAAACTTCACTTTCAATAATTCAGCTTGCTTTTCGATAATGGAACACCCTTCTTTGATATCATCTGTAATTACATTTCCACCAAAAGGGATTACTGCTGTATGGCGAATAATTCCGTCTTTGAAAATGGCCAAATCTGTTGTTCCACCGCCAATATCTATCAATGCGACACCTGCTTCTTTTTCTTCTTGGCTTAAAACCGCATTTGCCGAAGCTAAAGGCTCTAAGGTTAGACCAGAAAGTTCAATGTCTGCACTTTGAATGCATCTTGCAACGTTACGAATAGACGAAGCTTGTCCAACCACGACATGAAAACTTGATTCTAATCGGCCACCATACATTCCTATGGGCTCTTTTATATCGGATTGACCGTCAATTTTATATTCTTGAGGCAAAACGTGTATAATTTCTTCCCCAGGCAACATAGCCAATTTGTTTACTTGGTCTATTAAAAGTTGAATATCATTGCCGTCTATAACTTCTTCTGAACTTTTTCTGATGATATAATCACTATGTTGAATACTACGAATGTGTTGACCTGCAATACCTACAACCACATTATTGATCTTGTATCCTGATTTGTTTTCTGCTTCAAGCACCGCTTGCTGAATGGATTGAATGGTTTGAGTGATATTGTTTACAACACCTCTAGCAACACCGAGACTTTTAGATTTTCCAACGCCTAAAATTTCTAGTTTTCCATACTCATTTTTTTTGCCTATCATGGCAACTATTTTTGTTGTCCCAATATCTAGACCTACTGCAATATTCTCTTTTTCCATTTTCTATTTTTTAGTACATATCACTTGCTGCGCAAATCTCAGGTCGATGGTTTTATATTTATATAACGAACTGTCTAAAACTGCTTTTTGAAAAAAAACTTTATAGTTATTAAATTTAGCGTTCATTCTTATGGTTCCACCAAAATCTATTTGATAATTGTAATTTCTGTTGAGCAATTTTAAGCTTCCGTTTGGCATAATCTGAACACCAATGATGTTTTTTTTCAAAAACTCATCGTCGTACATTATACGAAAAAATTCGGCTAATTTTTCTCTGTTTTTTTTATTTATTACCCCCGAAACAAGTGGAACTCTAGCTGTATAATTTGCCGACAAAGGCATCCTATTTCCTTTATAATCAATGTAGAAAGAATTGTCTCCATCAAAAACTCTAGCTACTGGAGTTTTTTGTTTTACTACTGCTTTCATTACCCCATCAATGCTCACAAACACATCAGATTTTTCTATCATTTCGTGTGAGTTCAGCCTTTTTTCCAATCTATTCAAATCTAATTTATCTTTACCTATACTTTTAGCGTCTTTATTATTTTCTATTAACAATTTATTAACCGTTTCTTGGTTGATATATGGTGCGTCATCTCCTACAAAAACAACAACCGATTTTGTCAATTTTCGATTATTATTTCGATTTGAAGTAAACGAATACAGGAAAATTACCAATGAAAACATTAGCACTAATCGAATAGTAGACCAATTAAATAGTTTCATTTAATGCTTTTTTAATAGAGGTTACCATTTCTCCAATATCTCCTGCGCCAATTGTTACTATAACGGTTGCGTTACTTTCTAAAATTGTTGGAATCAATTCTTGTTTTGAAACTAATTTGTTATTAGAATTTTCTATTTTATCCAACAACCAACTCGAAGTAATTCCTTCCATCGGCAATTCTCTTGCAGGATAAATATCTAACAAAATCACTTCGTCAAATGCAGCCAAACTTCTGGCAAAATCATCGGCAAAATCTTTGGTTCTGCTAAACAAATGGGGTTGAAAAATAGCCAAAACTTTCTGGTTTGGATATAATTCTCGTACCGCTTGATGCACCGCATTTATTTCGGTTGGATGATGCGCATAATCATCGATGTAAACTAATTTTTCGTTTTTAATTTGATACGAAAATCGTCGTTTTATTCCTTTAAATGAGCGCAAAGCACTAGCAATGTCTTCAGTTGGGAGGCCGAAAGTTTTTGCCATTGCCAATGCCATTAACGCGTTCATTAAATTGTGTTTTCCAGGTAATCCAAATTCTATATTTTCTAATGTTTCCGATGGAGTTTTTACATCAAAAACGTATTGACTGTTGATGATTCTTATATTGAAAGCTGTGAAATACGCTTCTTCGTTGATGGCACAACTAATCCCTTCTAAAGGCAATCCTTTTGGAATAAAAATTTTAGTTTTATCGGTAACTTTGTTAGCAAATTCTCTAAATGATTCTTCGATAGCCGATTTGTCTCCATAGATGTCTAAATGGTCTGCATCCATCGAGGTTACGCAAGCGATATCAGGGTGCAAATGCAAAAAGGAACGATCGAATTCATCGGCTTCGACAACCGTTATAGTTTTTCCGTTTCCAATTAAATTTGAATTATAATTTTCGACAATTCCGCCAACAAATGCCGTAACATCTGCGCCGCTTTCGTATAAAATGTGTCCTAAAATACTAGAGGTTGTTGTCTTTCCGTGAGTGCCAGCAACCGCAAAACAAAAAGTGTCTTTTGTAATGATTCCCAAAACCTCGGCTCTTTTCTTTACTTCATAGTCACGTTCCAAGAAATAATTCCATTCCGAATGATGTTTGGGAACTGCTGGAGTGATTATTACCAAGGTGTTTTCTGGATAGTAATCAGCAGGAATTAAATCGATTTTATCTTCAAAATGAATGTCAATTCCAAGTTGCTGCAGGTCTATTGTAAGTTCGGTTTCGGTCTTATCATAACCCGATACGTTCTTTCCGATGGCTTTGAAATATCGTGCCAAAGCACTCATTCCGATTCCTCCGATTCCTATAAAATAAACGTTCTTTATTTGATTTAGATTCATTTTATTAATTTCACGATTTCGTCCACAATTTGTTTTGTAGCGTTTGGCAAAGCCAATTGTTTGATATTTTTGCTCAATTGGTCTTGTTTTCCAAGGTCTTTCAGTAAGGCTTCAAAAACAATGCTGAATTGTGTATCCAACTCAGATTCTTTTAGCATTAAAGCTCCTTTTCTATCTACAATCGATTTTGCATTTTTGGTTTGATGATCTTCGGCAACGTTTGGAGATGGAATAAAAATCACGGGTTTACCAACAATACACAATTCTGAAACTGATGATGCACCAGCTCTGGAAATCACAATATCGGCGGCGGCATAGACCAAATCCATTCTATCTATAAACGCTAAAACTTGCACATTATTCGAATTGTATTTTTTATAATCTTCAAAATACAATTTTCCACATTGCCAGATTACCTGAACATTTAGCGCATTCAAATTGTCTAATTCTTTTTCAATTAATTGATTGACTCTTCTTGCGCCAAGGCTTCCGCCAAGAACCAACAACGTTTTTTTATTGGTATCTAAATTGAAATATTGAATTGCTTCTGCTTTTTTACTTTCGATGTCGATTAAATCCTGACGAACTGGATTTCCAGTCAAAATCATTTTTTCTTTTGGAAAAAAACGTTCTAAATTTTCATAGGCCACACAGATTTTATTGGCTTTCTTACTTAATATTTTGTTGGTAATCCCTGGATATGAATTTTGTTCCTGAATCACGGTTGGAATATTCAGCATATTCGCCATTTGCAATAACGGACCCGAAGCAAAACCACCGGTTCCAATGACTACGTTGGGTTTGAATTCCTTAATTATTTTTCTGGATTTCCACAAACTATCAATTAATTTGAATGGAAACATTGCGTTTTGCAAGGTCAGTTTTCGTTGTAAACCTGCTATCCAAAGTCCTTCGATTTTGTATCCTGATTGAGGAACTTTTTGCATTTCCATTTTATCTTTGGCACCTACAAAAAGGAATTCGGCATTAGGGAAACGAGATTTTAGTTCATTGGCAATCGCAACGGCTGGGTAGATATGTCCACCAGTTCCGCCACCACTTAGTATGAATTTTAATTTTTCCATTTTTCCAAAAATTTTATTTTTAATCAAACAAGTTCTTATTTATTCAGAACTGCATTCATTGGATTATTGGTATTATCTTCGATAGAATAGTTTTCATCGGCAGCCATTTCGGCTTCATTTTCTTCTTCTAATTGCTTGTCGATTAGTTTTTGTAAAGCGGCTTCACGTTTTGCTTTATCACTTAATTCCTGGGCGATTTCTTCGTCTTTTTTAGTGACATTGATGATAATTCCTAGAGCGATACATGACATCCAAATAGAACTTCCTCCACTACTTATCAAAGGTAAAGTTTGTCCTGTTACGGGCAATAATTCTACCGCAACAGCCATATTAATCATCGCTTGAAAAATCATTGGAAACCCTAATCCGACGACTAAAAGTTTGCCAAACAACGAGTTGGCTTTATGGGCTGCGATGACGAATCTAAAAAACAACAATAAATACAAAATCAATATTCCGAAACCTCCAATTAATCCCCATTCTTCGACAATAATGGCATAAATAAAATCGGATGAAGATTGTGGTAAAAAGTGTTTTTGTACGCTTTTTCCTGGTCCAAGTCCGTAAACACCTCCCGAAGCTATTGCGATTTTGGCTTTTTCTATTTGATAATCATCTTCGCCAGGTTTATCGCTAATAAAATTTTCGATACGACTTTCCCAAGTATTCACACGATTTTTAAACGCATCTGGAAAAGCTTTGGCTACCAATACAAAAAAAGCTAACGAAAGAATTCCTAATCCAATTATAAATCCGATATATTTTAATGGATATTTACCCACGAAAGTCAACATTAGAACCATTGAAAAAATTAATGCTGTGGTGGAGAAATTTGCCGGTAAAATAAAGCCTAAAGTGATAAATACTGGAACCCAAAGGGCTATAAAAGAGGTTTGAAAAGTTATAGGTTCAACATTTTTTTTGGATAAATACCTAGCTACAAATACAAATAATACAAGTGCAGCCAATGTAGATGTTTGAAATGATATTCCAATAAACGGTAACTGTATCCATCTACTTGCGTTCGCACCTGCGATTACGGTTCCTTTTATGAGCGTATAGCCAAGCAATACCCAAACTATGGGCAAACCAATTTTGGAAAGCCCTCTGTAATAATGAAAAGGTACTTTATGAACCCAATAAATAATGATTAAGCCAATAAAAATATGAGCTAAATGTTTCAATAAATAACTAATGGTGTTACCTGTCCCTTGACCAATATATGCCAAATTACTACTCGCACTAAAAACAGGCATAAACGAAAATAAAGCTAATAAGGCCACGAATGTCCATATTACTCTGTCTCCTTTTAAGTTGTTTACTAGTTCTTTCATCTTAATGTACGATTTATGATATTTGAAATACGATTTATGATGTTTGTAATTGTTTTAAAGGTTTATTCCTCCAACCCAAATCAAAAATCGTTTTTAACCGTTTTTTTTTTACAAATGCTTTACAGCTTGCTTAAATTGATTTCCTCTGTCTTCATAATTTTCGAATAAATCGAAACTTGCACAAGCTGGAGATAATAAAACGGTGTCTCCTTTTTCAGATAATCTTTGGGCCATTTTTACGGCATCTTCCATAGTATTGACCTCAATCATTACATCTACTACATCGCCAAAAACGTTAATTATTTTTTTGTTATCCACTCCCAAACAAATAATAGCTTTTACTTTTTCACGAACTAAAGACATCAATTCGTTGTAATCATTTCCTTTGTCAACACCACCCACAATCCAAACTGTTGGCGTATTCATACTGTCCAATGCAAAAAAAGTGGCGTTCACATTAGTCGCTTTTGAATCGTTGATGTATTGCACATTTTGAATTTTAAGCACTTTTTCCAAACGATGTTCTACACCTTGAAAATTGGATAAACTTTCTCTAATGGTTGAGTTTCTAATTTTCATCAATTTTGCTACAGAAGTTGCTGCCATTGCATTTTTCATATTATGCTTTCCTTCAAGTGCCATAGTTTCGGTTTCCATTGTGAATTCTTCCTCGTTGATGATGTTTACTTCCATTGTTTTTTCTTTTATAAAGGCTCCCATTTCGAATTTTTTTGTCAGCGAAAAAGGAATTAATTGAGCTTTTGTTTTATTGTTCTTTAACCATTCTGCGATTGCCTCGTCATCGGCATCGTAAATGAGGAAATCATCCTCGGTTTGGTTCATTGTTATTCTGAATTTTGATGCAATGTAATTCTCATATTTATAATCATATCGGTCTAAATGATCCGGACTGATATTGGTAATAATGGCAATGTGCGGCTTGTAATTTATGATTCCATCCAACTGAAAACTACTCAACTCCAGCACATAACTATCAAATTTATCTTCTGCAACTTGCCAAGCGAAACTCTTTCCAATATTGCCTCCCAAGGCTACATTTAATCCCGCCGATTTCAGTAAGTGATAGGTCAACATTGTCGTTGTTGTCTTTCCGTTACTTCCTGTTATTCCTATTGTGATTGCTTTTGTAAATGAGGCTGCAAACTCAATTTCTGAAATTACTGGGATTCCTTTTTCAATCAGTTTAATAACAATTGCTGATTTTTTTTCAGGGATTCCTGGGCTTTTCATCACCACATCAGCATTCAAAATCAATTCTTCTGTGTGCTTCTCTTCTTCCCAAGCAATGCCATTATTGATAAGAACTTCTTTGTAATTTTCTTTTATTTTTCCATAATCGGATACAAAAACATCATATCCTTTATTCTTTCCCAGAATTGCAGTTCCAACACCGCTCTCGCCGCCACCCAAAACTACTAATCTCATTATCTTAATTTTAATGTGACTATTGATAGAATGGCTAGCATTATGGCTACAATCCAAAATCGGGTTACAATTTTACTTTCGTGATAACCTTTCTTTTGATAATGATGATGCAAAGGCGCCATCAAAAATATTCTGCGGCCTTCGCCAAAACGTTTTTTGGTGTATTTGAAATAGAACACTTGTAAAACCACCGAGAAATTTTCTGCTAAGAATATTCCGCATAGTAGTGGGATTAGCAATTCTTTTCTAACTGCAATTGCCAATACGGCTATCACACCACCAATAGTTAAGCTTCCTGTATCGCCCATAAATACCGATGCCGGATAGGAATTGTACCATAGAAATCCGATTAACGACCCTACAAATGCTGAAATGAAAACCGTCATTTCACCCGAATAGGGGATATACATAATGTTCAAATAATTGGAGAAAATAATATTTCCCGAAACAAATGTGAAAATTCCCAGCGCAAGCACCGAGACAGCTGATGTTCCTGCTGCTAAACCATCGATTCCATCAGTTAGATTTGCTCCGTTTGAAACAGCAGTGATAATAAATATTACCATCGGGATAAAAATTAACCAAGCCCATTTTTCATATCCTTCTCCCATCCAGGATAAGGCTTCGGCATAATCAAATTGATTGTTTTTTACAAAAGGAATCGTTGTTGCTGTCGATTTTTCGTAAACAGGGGCTGTTTTAATTTCGTTTACAGATATTTCTTTTGTGATATTACTCGTTGCAGTGTCAGTTCTAATAGTTACATCTGGGTTAAAATAAAGTACTGAACCCACAATTAAACCCAAGCCTACCTGGCCAAAAACTTTGAATATACCCTTTAGTCCTTCTTTGTCTTTTTTGAATACTTTGATATAATCATCAATAAATCCAATTGTTCCCATCCACAAAGTTGTTACGATTAGTAATACGATGTAGATATTTTGAAGCTTTGCGAAAAGGAATACTGGAATTAAAGTGGCGAAAATAATAATCAAACCACCCATAGTTGGTGTTCCTTTTTTTTCGTTTTGTCCTGTTAGACCAAGTTCTCTTACTGTTTCTCCAATTTGTTGTCTTCGCAAAAAACCAACCACTCTTTTTCCATAAATAGTAGATAGAAGTAAAGAAAGTATAAAAGCCAGTGCTGATCTAAATGTGATATATTGAAAAACTCCTGTCCCAGGAATATCCATTGTTTTGTTTAAATATTCAAATAAATAGTATAGCATATTTCTATTTGTTGAGTTGATTTAGTAATTCAGTTACTGTTTTCATATCGTCAAAATCGTGACGAATTCCTTGAACTTCTTGATAAGTTTCGTGCCCTTTCCCTGCAATTAGTATAATGTCATTGGGTTGAGCAAGTTGGCAAGCTGTTTTTATAGCTTGTTTTCTGTCGGTTATAGATAATGATTTTTTAAAATTTTGAGGTTCAACACCTTGTTCCATTTCGTTAATAATAACTTCTGGGTCTTCATTACGAGGGTTGTCAGATGTTAGGATGGTTTTATCGCTTAATTCTGTAGCGATGTTTGCCATTATTGGGCGTTTGGCTTTATCTCTGTTACCACCGCAACCTACAACAGTTATTAATTGTTCGTTTTTGGTTCGAATATCATTAATCGTTTTTAGTACATTTTCTAATGCATCAGGTGTATGCGCGTAATCGACAATCGCAGTAATATTCGAGTTAGAAACTATAAATTGGAAACGACCTGAAACACTTTCTAAATCTGATAATAATCGAAGTACTTCCAGACTTTCCATTCCTAATTCGATTGCTGTTCCATAGATGGCCAACAAATTATAAGCGTTGAAAGTTCCTATTAGTTTTACCCAAACTTCATTACCGTTAATTTTCAACAATAAGCCTGATAATTGGTTTTCTAGGATTTGTGCTTTATAATCTGCATAAGATTTTAAGGCATAGGTCAATTTTTTGGCAGCTGTATTTTGAAGCATTACTTGACCATTTTTATCATCGATATTGGACAATGCAAAAGCAGTTTTTGGCAAATTGTCGAAAAATGATTTTTTCACATCTCGATATTCAGCAAAAGTGGGATGATAATCTAAATGATCGTGCGATAAATTAGTAAAAATTCCGCCTACAAAATGTAAGGCTTCGGTGCGTTTTTGATGAATTCCGTGGGAACTCACTTCCATAAAACAGTATTCAACACCAGCCTCAACCATTTCTCTTAAATAATGATTGATTGTTAATGAATCTGGTGTGGTGTGTGTCGCTTTATATTCTACTTCATCAACTAAAATTTTTACCGTGGACAATAACCCAACTTTGAAACCCGCTTTTTTAAATAATTGGAACAATAAAGAAGCAATTGTTGTTTTACCATTTGTTCCTGTTATACCAACTAATTTTAAATCTTGAGAGGGATTTCCAAAATAATTGGCAGCCATAAACGCTAAAGCTTCATTGGTGTCTTTCACCTGAATAAAAGTAATTCCGGGAGTTAGAATTTCTGGTAAAGTATCGCAAACAATTGCAATAGCACCATTCCAAATCGCCGTTTCAATATAATCGTGACCGTTTGAAATCGTTCCTCGAATAGCTACAAAGGCATCATTGGCTCCGATTTTTCTAGAATCAAATTCTATTTTATCGATAGCAATATCTGTCGAACCTTTTACGGCTTCGATAGCGACTTTGTATATTATTTCTTTTAAAATAATCACGATAATTCTAATGTTATAGTTGAGTTTTTATCTAATGGTTCACCAGCTTGAATCGATTGTTTTTTGACTTTTCCAACGCCAATAATTTTTACTTTCAATCCAAGATTACCAAATAAGGCGACGGCATCCATTCCCGCCATTCCTTTTACATTTGGAATTATTGACTTTTGCTCTTTTTGTGTTTTAGCATAATAAGAGTCATAGTCTTTTTCTTGTTTTAATATTTTTCTGTTGATGTTTTTTATTTCATTAGTTGAAGGAGCATCTGTGAAAATCTTTTGGGCAATTCGTTTAAAAACGGGACCGGCGACATCGGCTCCATAATAATTATTGTTCACGGTACTTGGTTTATGAACTACCACAATACAGGAGTATTTAGGTTGATCTGCTGGAAAGTACCCTACAAACGATGAGGCATAATATTTCTCAGAACCTCCGTTTTTTGCGTAATTTACTGCGGCTGTTCCTGTTTTTCCTGCCATTGAAAAATCTTTAGAATACAACTTTGAACCAGTTCCTTTTTTTACAACATTTGCTAAAACTGCTTTTAATTTCAAGAGGGTTTCTGTGGAGCAAACTTTAGGATTCAGTACCACTGTGTTGTATTTTTTGATAGTTTTATCCCATTGTTTTATTTCGGAAACAAGTTGTGGCTTGACCATTTTTCCATCATTGGCAACAGCGTTATAAAAAGTGAGCGTTTGCAACGGGGTTACAGAAACACCATATCCAAAAGCCATCCAAGGAAGCGAAATATTTGACCAGTTTTTGTCGCTAGGTTGAGGTATAAATGGTGCGCCTTCGCCTTTGAATTCTAAGCCTAATTTTTTGTTTAAACCAATAGCGTTAATGTGATTTACAAATTCACTTGGATTATTTTTGTAATTATTATAAACCGCTTGAACCATTACCGTGTTTGATGAAACTTCAAATCCACGTGCTAATGATATTTTTCCATATCCTCCTTCGTGTGAATCTCTTACTGATTTTCCGGAATATTTAATAACTCCGCCATAGGTATTGAAAACAGCACTAGTATCAATTTTTTTATCTTCCAATAGAATCATCAAATCCACCAATTTAAAAGTAGAACCTGGTTCGTGAGACTCTGTGTAAGCATAATTTGTAGTTTCATAATAGGTGCCATCATTATGCCTTCCTAAGTTTGAAATTGCTTTTATATTTCCGGTTTTTGTTTCCATAACCACAACACATCCGTGATCTGCTTGGTACAATTCTAATTGTTTTAGCAAGGCGTGATGCGCAATATCCTGAATGTAAACATCGATTGTAGAGAGTACATCATAGCCATCTTGCGGATCTACTTCGTTTGCATCACTGATAGGTTTCCATTGCCCTTTTGCAATTTTTTGTTTTAAAATTTTACCGTCTTTACCGTCTAGATATTTTCTGTAAGCCCATTCAATTCCTTTGCCGCTAGCTGTTCCGTCGGAATTTTTTCTTTCGTATCCAATGGTTCTCTCGGCAATTTCGCCAATGGGATGTTCTCTAACGGTTTCCTGTTCTACAATAATTCCGCCTTTATAAGGGCCTAATTTGAATAATGGGAAACCTTTTATTTTTACAAATTCGGTGTAACTCAAATTGCGAGCTACTAAAAAATATCTGTTTTTGTTCGCTCTCGCTTTTCGTAATTCGTTTAAATAGAAACCACTTGGTTTCTTCAAAAGAAGCGATAAAGAATCGGCTAATGGTTTTATGTTTTTTTCGAAAGCTTCTGATTTTGGTGCAATAGCGTCAAATCGTATTTCGTAATTTGGAATTGAAGTTGCTAAAAGACTTCCATCGGCAGAATAAATATTTCCTTTATTGGCAGGAATAACAAAATTCTTTACCGTTCTGTCTTTAGCTAATTTTCTATAATAATCTCCTTCGACCCATTGAATATTGGTCAATTTAATAGCAATAGCAATTGCCATCATAAAGATGACGAACGCTACCAGATAAATTCTGTAAGAGATATTTTTATCTTCTATTGCCATAATTTTTGAAAGAAATTTTTCTTTTCTACTGTTTTTTTGACTTTAATTTTTGTTGGCGGAACTGTTGATGGAAAAATTTGTTTTACTTCCATTTTTTCAGAAACTGTCGATTCCATTTTTAGTTTCATTAATTCCGAACGTCTATCTACAAATTCTGAACGAAGTTCTTTAACTTGGTTTGACAGTTCAGCTATTTTAAATACCTTTTGTTCAAAACGCTGTGTGTTTGCAATCATTATAATAGCGAGAACAATCAAAAAAACGATAAAACGCCAGCTTTTTATTGCATCATCTTCAATAAGGAATCGCGCTTTTAATATGTCGTAAACTCCAGTTTTCATTTTTTCTCGGCAATTCTTAATTTGGCACTTCTTGCTCTATTGTTGATCTTGATTTCGGCATTATCCGGAACAATTAATTTGCCGATGGTTTGGAATGGAACTGAATAATTTCCAAAAAAATCGCGCTCTGGCTCGCCTTCAAACATTCCGTTTTTGATGTATCTTTTTACCAATCTGTCTTCCAATGAGTGGTAGGAAATGACGCTTAATCTTCCACCTGGATTTAATATTTCTAAGGATTGTTCCAGAAATTCTTTCAAAACATCCATTTCCTGATTGACTTCAATTCGAATGGCTTGATAAATTTGTGCCAACACTTTATTTCGAACTTTCTCAGGTAAATATTTTGCCAAAATGTCCTTCAGTTCATCTGTAGTATTAATGGGTTGATATTCCCTAGCCTCGATAATGGTTCGTGCCAATGCAGGTGCGTTTTTCAATTCTCCATAATCCAAAAACACTCTTCTCAGGTTGGCATCATCATATTCATTGACCACTCTGAAAGCATTCAAATCATTTTTTTGACTCATTCTCATGTCCAATTCAGCATCAAAACGAGTCGAAAAACCTCTTTCAGGAACATCAAATTGATGTGATGAAACGCCTAAATCAGCCAAAACTCCATCGACACTTTTCACACCATAAAAACGTAAAAATCTTTTTATAAATCTGAAATTTTCATTGATTAGAGTAAATCTTTCGTCTGGTAGTGCATTAGCCAAAGCATCTTCATCTTGATCAAAAGCAAACAATTTTCCGGCTGGACCTAGTCTTTTCAAAATTTCTTTTGAATGTCCACCACCGCCAAAAGTCACGTCAACGTAGATTCCGTCGGGTTTTATATTCAACCCATCAACCGATGCTTGAAGCAAAACTGGATTATGATATTCCATTGTCGTCATTTGTATTTCCCATTACTTCTTCGGCTAAATCTGCAAAATCTACATCTTCACCGTTAATCGATTTTTCATATAAATCTTTATCCCAAATCTCCACAATATTAACAGCAGACGAAAACACAACCTCTTTTGAAATACTAGCAAAAACCACTAAATCCTTAGGAACCAGTAATCTTCCTAAAGCATCAATCTCAACTACTTTTACACCCGCAGTAAATCGGCGTATGAAGTCATTGTTTTTCTTAACGAATCGGTTGAGTTTATTGATTTTTTGCATCATCAAATCCCATTCTTCCATTGGATACAATTCTAAACAAGGTTGAAATACGGAACGCTTCAAAACAAAGCCATTTTGAAGGGACGAAGCCAATTGCTTTTTCAAAGGCGCAGGCAGAAGCAGCCTTCCTTTGGCATCGACTTTACATTCATAGGTTCCGACAATTGTATTCAAGTTCAAATTTTTAAATGATGTAGAGCAAAAATATAAAAATTATTACCACAATTTACCACAATATCCCACTTTGTTAATAAGTTTTACCACTTCAGAATAAAAATGACTAGTTTTTAGTGAATCAGGGAATTAGCAGTTTTTTAATACCGGGTTAAGAACCATTGATATTTAGAAACGATTCTACAGTAAAAATGGAAAAGTGTCATTTTTTAAACGGCAATTGGAATGAATTAAAAACGGAAAATAATAGAACCGAAATCGATAGAGTTTTTAACAATTTTTTTAACATTAAGGATTAAAATGCATAAAATTTGATTTTAAGAATTTTTTTTAATTTATTAAAACCTATCTTTGTGGCAACTGAAAATTCGCTATATAAAGTATGGAAAAATACTATAAAAAAGAAGGCAAATACAGCTATTATGAAGCTGGTGAAGGAACTCCGATTGTTGTATTGCATGGTTTAATGGGAGGTTTGAGTAATTTTGATGCCGTTGCCAGTCATTTTTCTGAAAAAGGGTATAAAATAGTAATACCAGATTTGCCGATTTACACTCAAAGTATTTTGAAAACTAATGTTAAAGCATTTGCAAGATATGTGAAGGATTTTATTACTTACAAAGGATTTGACAGAGTGATTTTGTTGGGAAATTCATTGGGAGGACACATCGCTTTATACCACACTAAGATGTATCCAGAAAAAGTGGCTGGTCTTGTATTAACAGGTAGTTCAGGACTTTATGAAAGTGCGATGGGTGATAGTTATCCCAAAAGAGGCGATTATGAATACATAAAAAAGAAAGCGCAAGATGTTTTTTATGATCCAAAAATGGCTACCAAGGAACTAGTAGACGAAGTGTATGCTTCTGTAAACGATAGAATAAAACTTATAAAAACCTTGACTATTGCTAAAAGTGCTATACGACATAATATGGCGAAAGATTTACCAAAGATGCATGTTCAAACTTGCTTGATTTGGGGAAGAAATGACCTTGTAACTCCTCCTTCTGTTGCCGAAGAATTCAATGAATTATTGCCCAATGCGACATTATATTGGATAGAAAAATGTGGCCACGCAGCAATGATGGAAAGCCCAGATGAGTTTAATCGTTTGCTTGAAGACTGGCTTTCTCATACACATTTAAAAGCACACTAAATAGAATTTTTGTGTTTATAAAAAGTTATTGAAATGGAAAAACAAATAGAAAACAAACTCCCTCAAATAAAAAAATTATTCTCCAAGTATGGAGCTAAAAAGGTATTTTTGTTTGGAAGTGCTGCAACTAATAAATTCAATGAAAATAGTGACGTTGATTTTTTATATACATTTCCTGAAGATTTAGATTATGAAACTTACGCCAATAATTATTTCAGTTTATTGGATGAATTACAAGAGTTGTTGGAAACACAAGTCGATTTAGTTGCCGAAAAAACATTGCGAAATCCTTATCTTATCGAAAGCATAAATGAAAGTAAAATTCAATTATTATGACAACTCGAGAGGAAAAAAAACTACTTGTTGATATTGTTGAATCTATAAATTCAATAGATGAACATCTTGAAGGAAATAGAATTCTTGAAGAATATTTGTCTAATAAAACCAAGAGAAGAGCCGTAGAAAGAGAAATAGAAATCATAGGTGAAGCTATGTCGAAACTCTTGAAAATAAATCCTAATGTTTCAATTTCTTATTCCAGAATAATTGTTGATTTAAGAAATAAAGTAATTCATGCTTATGATAACGTGGATGATATTTTAATTTGGAAAATAATTAATAAAGACATTCCATTATTACTTAATGAAGCAAAAACATTATTAAATGAAAATTAATACAGCCGAATTTATTGTAAGTAACTCCGAAGTCGACAAATGTCCCAAAGACTTTTTGCCAGAATATGCTTTTATTGGTCGTTCCAATGTTGGAAAATCGTCTTTGATTAATATGCTTACCAATCATAAAAATTTAGCAAAAACCTCAGGCAGACCAGGAAAAACTCAGTTGATAAATCATTTTAAAATCAACAACAATTGGTTTCTAGTCGATTTGCCTGGTTATGGTTATGCCAAAGTGTCGAAAAAAACCAAATCCGTTTTTCAACAATTTATTACGGATTATTTTGAAACCAGGGAGCAACTCGTTTGTGCATTTGTTTTGATTGACATTCGTCACGAAGCACAAAATATAGATATTGAATTTATGGCATATATGGGCGAAAGTGAAATTCCGTTTTGTATCATTTTTACCAAAGCTGATAAAATTAGTAAAGTAAAAATAGATTCTCATGTTGCTGCTTACAAAAAGAAAATGTTTGCCAACAATTGGGCCGAAATGCCACAGTATTTTGTTACTTCAGCTACTGAAATGACCGGAAAAGAAGAAGTTTTAGATTATATTGACGAAGTAAATCAAGAGGTTTTCAAGAACAATAGTGAGTTTTAAAAAACATATAATTGAAAAAGGATAAAATGCAGAACTCACTCTACATTTTATCCTTTTTTTTGAAATTTATTTTCCAAAATGTTTTTGTACCGCCAACACTAAAAACATAAAGTCAGTAGACCCTCCACCCATAACATATTCTGTTTGTTGCCAAAAGTAAGGCCATGTTTTAAGTTCAGGCAGGTTAGGTCTAATAAGAGCTGTGCCAGAAGTTACACCTCCAGGAATGTATGACCAATCTGCGCGGTTCATACCATAAGCTACCAGCAATGAATTTGACCCAATTCCCGAAGCAAAAGAGGCTGTATTATTACCCGGATGAACTCCAAGTATGAAATTCAAAGCATTACTATATACCTCGTAATTAGCAAACTCCGGCCAAGACTTCGAAAAATAATACTGTTGTACTCCAAAATCTTGCAAAGTCCAACCTGCTCCCCAGATATTAGGAGTATAAGGAACTCCATATGGAGAATCTGTAAGTGCATTATTTTTGGTTTTAACACTCCATTTTTGTGCTTCAGAATTTAGTTTGTCAAGAAAAGATTTATCATTGATAAGATGTTTCATTCTACCCACTTTCCATCCTAAATTTTCGAAATTTTTCAATACTTCTGATTGTAAATTGACAATTTCATTCGTATAAATTGCTTCATTTGTTGCCAATGCCAATTCAACAAGTAATGTTATTTTGCTATCTGCTCTTTTTGATTTTGCATAGGAAGTTTTATAAAGTGCCTTTGATGTTTCCAAACATTCGGTTGCTAATTTTGGATTTTTGACTTTTAAAACTCGGTAAGAAGCAGCAAGTCCAGCAGCTACATTCAGTTCTCTATCAGGATTATCTTCCGTAAAAACCCATCGATCATCATCTTTTGCACTTGGATTAGGGTTCCAAATACCATCCGTAACTCCTCCAAAATCACCAAGAAGAACATATTGTTTTAGACTATTTGTAATTATTCCTCGGTACAAACGCCCCATAGAACGATATCCTGCCAAAATTGAAGCAAGCCCATGTTCCATTTGCTGCAAAGCATCCGATTTGCCGTCAGGTTGGTGAATTTCAACTATTTTTTTATCATAATCAATGCTTGTTGCATCGTAAGACTCAATATTAAATTCCTCTAACATTAGTGCGAGATTCCAAACTGTACCAATTTGAGATTCTACCCTTAAATCATCATCACCAGCATCATGCCACCCGCCTTGATTTAAATCGGGAACAATTTCATGAGATTTAAATTTTGTAAGTGTTGATGGGCCTTGGACATAACCATCAAAATGATTGATATTAGTTGGTGCCATCTGAGCATCATCTAAATGACAGAAATCATGCCAAATTCTGTATTTTTCATTCACTCTGACGTGACACATTTGTACCGGCAAAAAATATTCTAGAATAGGTTGCCAAACATTTCTATCATATAATTTTTTACTTATTTGGAAGGGAGATGTTTCATTTCCTCTATAACTTATCGTGTACATTCCTTCCTCTTTTATTTCAGAAAAGTCTATTTGGTAATAGTTATATCTTAAAAAGTCGCCCCATTTTTTAGGTTTTATGGTTTTAATGTTTTTTTTACCAAGCTCATCGTGTTTTATTAAAATAACTTCCGATGGTTCAATATCATTAGGATCATTTTCTAAAATAGCTACTTTGGATTGTGTTGGATAATAGCCAACTTGAGAAACCTGAACTACAGGTTTGTAAGTCCAATTTGGCATCACATTTGGAGAAACAATAATATCTATAACTCTTTTTCCTGAAATATTGGAGATAGGAGCACGGATAATAAACCAACCGTTATTATGATTGATTCGCCCATCCCACAATGCAATATCTTCTAAATTAGATTGAATAGTTACTCTTGATAAATCACTTTCAGGAGCAATTGTGATTTTTTTTCCTTTACACAAAGGTGTTCCCAGATTCTGACCGTCCATTTGAGCTTGAAGAGGCCCATAAGGAGAATGAGTGAAAATTCCAAAATTCCCATCACATATATAAGATTTGCCAAATAAATCACCTGGAAACAACTCGATATTAAAACCAATTTTTCCTAACCATTTTACATCTACATCATTTTCTAAATCAACAGTAATACGAAAATTATTGCCTTCAGTAGGAGTTACATTTACTTTATATTTTAACTTCAAATCGGGATAATCTATTGGATTAAAGCCTTTACGATTTTTTGTTTCATCAGGATAAGATAGCGATTGAGATATAGTTTGCGTAGCAATATCTATTTTTTTTTCCACTTCTCTCGGAACTGGTGACCATTGACCAGGAGAAATTTCTAAACGCAAATCTCCATTAGCCATAACGCGCTCTCCATGCTGAATCATTGTTACACCTGTTTGATGACCGTCAGGATAGATATCATCAAAGACCGTTACATCAATTCCTCGAGCAGAAAAATAACCTTTAGGGTGAAGTTTTAAATTTTGAGCGTCAACCTTTAATATTGTCATCACTGATAATATCACAAAAATGGAACCGATTGCTTTTTTCATGAAGTGTTTTTTTTAAAGAATAAGCGAATATAATTCAAATAGTTAACAATAAATGGATAGATTATAAAAAATTATAATAATAAAAAATCCCAAAATCGTTTTAAACGATTTTGGGATTTTTACTGCTTAAATTTTAAAAAATTACTTCCTCAACTCTAATTTCTCTGCAAAATAATCACAAAAATCCTGCATTGTGGCTGACATTTTTTCGTCGCCAGTAGCTCTTTGAAAAGTTTCAGTCATTGACAATAAAGTTTGATGAAAAAAGATTTTCATTTCATCCATAGACATGTCTTTTGTCCACAATTCGATACATTTTGTTGATTTTTCGTCGCTATTCCAAACCGAAAGCATAAAGGCTTTTGCTTCTTCAAGTTCTACGCCGCCTTCAACCGCAGCCCATGACAATTTTTCTGGAATTCGGTTTTCGTCTAGTTGGACATTTATTTTAATTTCGGATGTATTGTTATTCGCCATTTTTTTTGGGTTTGTATTTAGATTTTTCAAATAATTCTTTTGCATTCATTTTTAGCATCTTTTCTAGCGGTACATCATTGTTGTTCATATAAGACCGTACCATTTGCCAGCCAATCCAAGTGCCCACTCTTCCTGGGGATTCATTGTCAATTTCGAGATAAAATTTCGAAAATGGGGCAGGGTTTATAAAGCGATTGCCCAGTTTAGGATCGTCGCTGTAAAGCATTTCATTCTCTAGTAAATACCGCCACATATAGCCTTCATTTTCTTCACACCACTTATTTTGGTCTAATGTATATCCTATTTTGTCGGCATCGGTATATTCAGGTAAAAGCAAATCTTTTAGATACAATTGTTTTCCGTAATAAACCATTTGGCTCAACAAAGAGGTGTCTGTGAGAGGAGCAATTTTTTGTATTGAAAAACTCTCAACTACATCGGGAAGGATATGTTTTTGCTCGAAATTTTGTTTTAAATAGTTGGGAAACTGATAAAATTTATGGTCTTTTCCTAAATACAATTCTAGTGAAATAATGACTAAACTATCGGCATAAATCACCTTGCTGTTATAATCCATTTCGGATATTACCGTGATAACTTTTGGAGTTTTGGTTTCTGGGAAATAGTATTTTATATGTTTAAAAAGGTTGTTCAATTCTTTTTGGACAGGCTCAAAATTGGAGTATTTTTTTTGAACTTCGGTATATAACTCTCTCCAAAGAGGATTTTGCATTTTGTCTAACCAAACGCTGTCGGGATTTCCTGGCGGAAAGAAGAAAGGGAATTGTTTTTTTAATTGGCCTAAATCCTTTGGTGAAGTTTCGAAAAATAATTTGTCGAAACGTTCGACTTTGATTTCTACAGGAATATCTTCGACGGCTTTTTCTACTTTTGTTTTCTTATCGCAAGAAACAAAAGCAATTATTAGGGTAAATAGTATAATTATTCTTCTCATTTTATTTTTTTTAGCCCCGATAGCAGTGGAAATCCTTTTCTTTTTTTCTTTAAAAAAGAAAAGATTGCAACGGATAGCGGGAATAGCTTCTGAAAATTATTATTTTTGCAAATATACAATACCTACATTTTAAAAACCCAAACTATTATGTCTAAAATAAGTACTATTCAAGTCGAAAAAGTAAATACGCATATTGTCAATTGGTTAAAAACCTACGCTGAAAACGCAAAAGTAAATGGTTTTGTTGTGGGAATTTCTGGCGGAGTCGATTCGGCTGTTACTTCAACTCTTTGTGCACAAACTGGCATGACCGTTTTATGTGTCGAAATGCCTATTCATCAGGCTCCAAGTCACGTTAGTCGTGGTCGGGAACATATAGAACAATTGAAAAAAAGATTTCCAAATGTTTCTACTATTGAAGCTGATTTGACAACTGTTTTTGAGAATTTCAAAACTATAGTGCCAGTTGTGGATGATTTAGATAAAGTAAATTTATCATTAGCCAATACTCGTGCCCGTTTGAGAATGACTACTTTGTATTATTTTGCTGGTATTCAAGGGTATTTAGTTGCAGGAACTGGAAATAAAGTAGAAGATTTTGGCGTTGGTTTTTATACAAAATATGGCGATGGAGGAGTAGATTTGAGTCCGATTGCTGACTTAATGAAATCGGATGTTTATGCTTTGGGCAAATATTTACAAATTCCAAATTCAATATTAGAAGCTTCTCCAACAGATGGATTATTTGGTGATGATAGAACCGATGAGGATCAATTGGGTGCCAGTTATGATGAATTGGAGTGGGCAATGCTTGAGGAGGAAAAAGGTAAAATCAGTGAAAATTTTCTAGGAAGAGAAAAGATTGTTTTTGATATTTATAAAAAATTGAACACCATAAATCAGCACAAAATGATAGAAATTCCAGTTTGTATCATTTCAAACGATATTAAGTAGTATTTTCCTAATATTTTTTGGGAGTTTAATAAAATTTTTAGTAACTTTACTAATTCGTAAAATAAAGGCAACTCTAAAAATTAATATTATGATAAAAGTTTGTTTAGCAAATAACCATCCAGTAGTGCATTTCGGGGTAAAATCGTATTTTAAAGATCACGATAGTATTTCGATAGTTGCCAATGTGGGGAATTTTTTAATGGTAAGAGACATCCTCCTTACTAAGGAGATTGATGTTTTAATTTTGGATCTTGAATTAGAAGGTCTTTCTAGTATTTTTGAAGTTAAAAATATTTTGAAAAATTTTCCAAAAACAAAAATCATCATATTCAGTGATCTTTCAGAACAAATTTATGCGCCAAATGCAATAAAAGCGGGTGTTTCTGGATTTGTTTCTCAAAAAGAAAAATTAGAAACTTTGGGTCAGGCAATTATAAAAGTGAATCAAGGTAAAATTATTATTGACGAAACTGTCAAGAAAAATCTTGCACTAATTGCCAAACAAAACAAAAGTGAACGTTTATATCGTAAGCTTTCTAATCGCGAAGTTGAAGTTTTGCGCTATTTGAGTGACGGTAAGAAAAACAACGAGATTTCTAAAATTTTGGGTCTTAACGAAAAAACAATTAGTACTTATAAATTAAGATTGTTGCAAAAATTAAACGTTACAAACCTAGTAGATTTGGTAAACAAAGCCAAAACACTAGAAATAGTTTAGCTATATCGCGACATTACTCTGCCTAATTTTTTCGAAAAAGAATTGATTAATTTAGAATAATCCATCGCCATAGATAAAGGCTCAATGTTGTCAGAATCAGGTTCTGACGATATTGAGCTTTTTATTTCTTCGATAATTCTATCGACTAAATACCATCTTAAAGTCAGAATAGTTTCAGAAACATATTGACTTATTGTTTTGTCTTTTGTTTTTGGAAAAATATTTTGCCCTTCCCAATTGTGCAAGACAACTCTTTCGTCTGCCATCAAAATATCGGTCACCTCTTGCGCAAAGTCAGGATGCAAGTGCATTAAATACTGTTCGATACTAAATGTTTCATTTTGATGAAAATAAGCTATTAAATTATTGTAAATATCTCTAAACAAAGGATTTGCGAGTTCTACTTCGTCTTCCTGTAAACTTAAATAAATTCTTTGAAACACTTTGTATTCTTTCTTTTCAATGACATTTTCGATATCACCGGCTTCATTGGTTTTCAAAAGCACGTCTTCAAATTCTTCTGTTTTATTTCCGTACAACAAAAGAATTTCGATAATTTTTCGTTCTAACCCATAAAGAATATCAACTTTTTGAACCTGAATTGGCATTTCATTTTTAACTACTTCAAAGGCTTTTTGCTCTTGTTTTTGTTTTTTGCCAAGTTCAGAAATATCTTTTTGAACCAATTGCGCTAATGTGCTGACTAAAACTTGTTCCGAAATATCCATAATTCTAGAACATTCCTGAATGTAGATTTCGCGCTGAATTCTGTCTGGAATTTTAGAAATACTCACTACCATATCCCGAATCAAATCGGCTTTTTTTATCGGATCGTTTTTCGCCTCATTCATTAAAAGCGAGGCCTTGAATTGGATAAAATCTTTAGCATTTTCCTCTAAATAGTTGACCAATTCTTCGTAAGGAGTTTTCTTGGCAAAACTATC
>DAORUG010000009.1:0-37721 GCA_035433125.1 Flavobacterium sp. | reverse complement strand
AAACGCATCACAGTTTAAACATTCAACAAATTTTGTAAGTCTTTCAAATTCTTTAGGGGTAGTTTCTGCAAAAGAAGGTTTTAATGAATTGAAAATTTTACTTGCAGATTTAAATCACGAAGCTGTAAGAACAATTCAACCTAAAAAAGTAAATTTTTATTTTGAGGATTACGAAGCTTTTTGCTTTTATAAGAATATAATAGAAGGTATTGATTTCGGATGTGAAAATTCTTTTAAAAACCTAAGTATAAGTTGTGGTACTTACAAGAGTCTAATAGATAAAGGATTTGAAGAATTCTTCAGAAGTGTCGTTGTACTTGATGGCGACTTTAAATCATCATTTAATCAAACTAATAATAATGTTGTTTTTTTACCAGGCTTATTAAGACCTGAAAACATTGTAATGGAATTTCTACAAAATTTACCAGAAAACGATTCATTTTGGGATAATTCATCAAGATATACAAAGAGAGTTTTCATAGATAGCATAAATGGTGTACCAGATAATAGAGAGACTATGAAAAATTGGTTTAATTCTCAAATTGAATTTTGGGGAATTGACGGTTCTAATCTTTTTACTAGATGGAAAGAAATAAATGAATTAGAGGCAAATGAGGTTATAGAAAGATCAAGAGAAATCATAAAAAGAATAATGGATAATTTTTACGATTTATCAACAAACAACTATTAAATCTGCCCCAGCTAGCGCAAGCGTCCCGCTCGTGAACACAAACACAAGCATATAAATTTTAATTGAAAATGGGTACGAGCGTGACGCTCGCACTAGCAAAAGAAAATAAAAAACAAAATACAATTACCTACAACCCAAATAATGAAAAGCATCTTTACAATTCTACTACTCCAGCTCTGCGAAGTGTGAATTTGTCGTAACAGTAAAATAGAATCGTGATTGCTCTGCGAAGTCCCCACGCTAGCGCGAGCGTCCCGCTCGTGAACACAAACACAAGCATATAAATTTTTAATTGGAATTGGCACGATCGGGACGCTCGCGCTAGCAAAAGAAGGCTTAATTAACGCTTCAAAAACCGAAGAAAAAATGAACAAGAAAGAAACCCAGTTCCACAAAGCCTCCCGACTTTGAGGTAGTGAATTTCGATTTTCAACCGATTTGTTTTTAGACCATTTATACCAGTCACAGACTGATACACACATCCTCAAAGTCGGAGACTTTGCGGAGCGAGTTTAGAGTTAAATAAAAAAGTCGTACAACAAACTAGATTTCCTCACATTCCCCCCGCTAGCGCGAGCGTCCCGCTCGTGAACACTAACACAAGCAAATAAATTTTCATTGGAATGGGCACGAGCGGGACGCTCGCGCTAGCAAAAGGTACTTTTGTGGTCGCATTATGCAGAAAATCATAAAGGAATTTGTTTAAAATTTAAATCTACGATTTCAGATTTACCAACAATGACCCAAAAAGTCCAATACAAAGCTATTCACGAAAAAATTCGATATTTCAATGACGACGATTCTTACAGCATTTATCATCTTATTTTTACGAAATCTGAAAATTGGTCTTATGAAAAAGAAATAAGAGCATTTATAATGATTTATAATGGAAATGTAGAATTTGATATCGAAAATCTTACTGAAATAATTTTTGGTTGCAAAACAGATGAATCAACAATAATTGAAATAAGAGAACTAGTAAAAAATCTTGGTTATAAGCATATTTCATTTAAAAAAGTCGTCCAAAGTAAATCTTCATATAAAATTAAAATTACTAAGATATAAATATTACTACTAATAGTTATAACAAAGGTTTTACTTTATTGCAAGCTTGGGTTTAATTTGAAAACTTTAGTAAACATCTTTTTCCTTTCTAATCGTGTGTACATTTTCAAAGTTTGGGTATATTTGTTTTTGGCAGTCTTTAAAACACACAACAGAAGTTAAGCATGTGAATATTAACACATATTCTAAAACAACATTGAAAAAAACAAAATATAACATAGGACATTATAAAGCTATTGCCGAAAAAAATGGCGGAAAATGTTTGAATAATGAATTACTAAATTCAAAAATAAAACTGGATCTAATTTGTGCAGAAAACCACAGGTGGTCCACTTTTCCAAGTAATCTAAGAAGAGGATTTTGGTGTAAAAGTTGTTCTCATAAAAATGCAATGAGCAAATTTAAAAAATCAATAACTGATTGTAATAAAGTTGCAAAGAAAAACAATGGTGTGTGTTTATCAACAGAATATATTAACGCTAACTCAAAAGTTATATGGCAATGCGAAAAAGGACATATTTGGAAAGCAACTTATAACGGAGTTCAAGGTGGAACTTGGTGTAACATTTGTTCTTTTCAAAAAACTGCGGAGAAATTAAAATTGTCTATAGAAGATTGTCATAAAACGGCATTCGAGAGAAATGGACTTTGTCTTTCAAAATCTTATAAAAATACTCAAACAAAATTGACATGGCAATGTAATAAAGGTCATGTTTGGGAATCAACATATGGAAATATTAGAAGTGGAAAGTGGTGTAGAATATGCTCTCAAAAGCAAACTGGACTTAAAAGAAGAACTTCAATTGATTTTTTCAAAAATTATGCTATAAATAAGGATGGAGAGTGCTTAAGTGATACGTACGAAAATCAAAATTCAAAACTTGAATTTAAATGTTCAAAAGGTCACATATGGAAGACGACAGCGGGTTCAATGAAGGCTAGCAAAACTTGGTGTCCAATTTGTGCTGGAACTTTTAAGGTAATAACAGAAAAACAAATAGTAGAAAAATTAGATGAAGTTACAAAAATAGCTTTATCAAAAGGAGGGAAATGTTTATCAACTACATACATTAATAGTAAATCAAAATTAAAATTTCAATGTTCAGAAGGTCATATTTGGGAAACTATTCCTTTGATCATAAAAAAAGGTAGCTGGTGTAATATTTGTACTATGAAAAAAGTCAGCGAAGGACAAAGAGATACAATTGATGATTTTATAAAAATCATCAGAAACAAAGGAGGTAAATGTCTTTCCACCAATTATATTAATGCACAACAAAGTAGAATTCACGTAGAATGTAAATTTGGTCACAGGTGGTATGCACTACCGCAGGGATTAAAAAAAGGAACTTGGTGCAGAAAATGTTATGGAACTGCTAAATCCACTTTAGAGGAAATAAAAGATTTAGCAAAAGGAAGAGACGGTAAATGTCTATCTGACAATTATGTTAACGATATGACTAAAATGATTTGGTCGTGTTCAGAAAATCATATTTGGAGAGCTTCCCCTAATAATATTAAAAGTGGAAAATGGTGTCCAACTTGCTCAAAAGGTATTGGCGAAAGAACTTGTAGATTAAGTTTTGAAAAAATATTTGGTGAAGAATTTAACAGTATAAGACCAGATTGGTTAAAAAACATCTCTGGTAATAAAATGGAGTTGGACGGTTTTAATGAAAAACTAAAAATTGCTTTTGAACATCAAGGTCGTCAACACTATTCCGATAGCAATGTTAATATTAGATATATAAAACAATCAACAATTGAAAACGACAAACAAAAAGCAAAGATTTGTAAAAAATTAGGCATTACTATTATTTATATACCAGAAGTATTTACAGATGTTAAATTAGATGATTTAATCACATACATTATTAAACAACTAGACAAACACAACATTTCATATCCAAAAGAAGCAAAAAATTATAGATTAAATCCGTCGGAGGTTTATACATACACAAAAAATAGAGAATTAATCGAAAGAGAAAAACGAGCGGAAAAAATTATTAAAAATTTAGGAGCTAAAACATTAGATATTTACAGAACAAATAGTGGCGTAAAAATTCGTGTAAAATGTAAAAATAATCATATTTTATCAACAACTACAAGTCAAATCTTAAAAGGAATAGTTTGTCGAAAATGCCAGCCCCCAGCTCCCCGAAGTCTCCCGACTTCGTAGCTATTCCAATAAGCAACTAACACGAGAAAAAGTTAGAACGGCATATAGCAATGGGTACGAAGTCGGGAGACTTCGGAGCACAGTTTTTTAAATTGTTAAATACAAACAACATTTTTAGGTACTTTTTGTTGTACCTGAACAACATTTTCAAATTATCCAAAAAATTACCTCAAATAAAACAAATTGTATAGCTAATTCAGGATTTATTTAATAATCTGTATAGTTTTTTTAGGACGATTCAGCCGAAAATCAAGTCCGTACCAAAGCCCACTCAAAGCCTAGTCAAAGCCCTATATAGAGTATGAATAGTGTATGGTTGTGGTACCCTAAAAAACAGGACAATTCACTTTAAGAAAACAAAACAATTACATCTTGAAAAAACGGTGCGCCTTTGCACCCTTGCGGTAAAAAATCTCCCGTTCATAACTCCTAAAGATTTCCTTTCGATACCAATTTCTAAATTCCTAATTTGCGACTTCAAAATTAGAAAGGAAAAATGAAGGTCTGTATTGCCGAAAAACCAAGTGTTGCCCGCGAAATTGCATCCGTTCTAGGTGCCAATACCAAGCACGATGGGTATTATGAAGGCAATGGCTATCAGGTAACTTACACTTTTGGGCATTTGTGCACCTTGAAAGAACCCAACGATTACAAACCCCACTGGAAAAGTTGGGACCTCAACAACCTGCCGATGCTTCCCGAGAAATTCGAAACCAAAGTGGTCGATAATTCGGGGGTTCAGAAACAATTCAAAATCATAAAAAGCCTGTTCGACAAAGCCGACTTGGTCATCAACTGCGGGGATGCGGGACAAGAAGGAGAACTCATCCAGCGCTGGGTGATGAACGAAGCCCATTACAAAGGCGAAGTAAAACGCTTGTGGATTTCGTCCCTAACCACCGAAGCCATCAAAGAGGGTTTCGAAAACCTGAAACCATCCGCCAATTACGATAATTTATTCTATGCTGGATTTTCCAGAGCCATTGGCGACTGGTTATTGGGTATGAACGCCACCCGTTTGTACACCGTAAAACACGGCGGTTACAAGCAAGTGTTGTCTATTGGGCGGGTGCAAACTCCAACCTTGGCAATGGTCGTGGACCGCTTCAAGGAAATCGAAAACTTCAAACCCCAACCCTATTGGGAGTTGCAAACCTTGTACCGAGAAACGCTTTTTAGCTATGAGGAAGGACGCTTTTTGAATAAGGAAGACGGCGAACTTTTGGCCAACAAAGTCAAGGAAAGTGAGTTCGAAATTGTGTCTGTCGAAAAGAAAAACGGTAATGAATTTGCCCCAAAACTCTTCGATTTAACGGGTTTGCAAGTCTATTGTAATACCAAATTTGGCTTTACAGCAGACGAAACACTCAAAATTGTCCAAACTTTGTACGAACAAAAAGTAGTGACTTATCCCAGAGTGGACACGACCTTTTTACCTAGCGATATCTATCCAAAGGTGCAGGGTATTCTGCAAAATTTGACGAATTACGCCGCCTTGACGCAACCACTTTTGGAAAAAAAGATCAAGAAATCGCCCAAGGTTTTCAACGATAAAAAAGTAACCGACCACCACGCTATTATTCCAACGGGCGTTCAAAGCAATTTGCAATACAATCAGCAGCAAGTATATGATATTATTACACGGCGTTTTATTGCAGTGTTTTACGACGATTGTTTGGTAGCCAATACAACCGTAATGGGAAAAGCTGCCGAAGTCCTATTCAAAACCACCGGAAAAGAAATCTTAAAAAAAGGATTCCGAATAGTTTTTGAAGACCCAAACGCCAAAGAAAAAGAAGCCGATATCTTGCCAAGTTTTGTAGTTGGCGAAAAAGGCCCACACCAACCTTTGTTCTTAGAAAAAGAAACCAAACCGCCCAATCAGTTTACGGAAGCTACTTTGTTGCGTGCTATGGAAACCGCAGGAAAACAAGTCGATGACGAGGATTTACGGGAATTAATGAAGGAAAACGGAATCGGTCGTCCCTCGACACGAGCCAATATAATTGAAACACTTTTTAGACGTCAATACATTGTTCGAAACAAAAAACAGGTTTTGCCCACACCCACAGGAATCCAGCTGATTGATACCATTCAGAATGAATTAGTAAAATCGGCAGAATTGACGGGTTCTTGGGAAAAGCAGTTGAAAGACATTGAAAAAGGAACTTTTACTGCTGGTGCTTTCATTAAGAATATGAAGCAGATGGTCGAGGAATTGGTCTATGAAGTGCGAAAAGAAACCCGAGGCGCCAATATTTCGCACGCAGGAAGTGTCCAAAAACAAGAAGCCGTTGTCGAGAAAAAGAAAGCTGACGGAATTTTGGCGGAAATCTGTCCGAAATGCAAAAAAGCCAACCTCATCAAAGGAAAATCCGCTTACGGCTGTGGCGATTACAAGGCCGGCTGTCGTTTTGTATTGCCTTATACTTTTGCAGAGAAAAAAATATCCGAGAATCAATACTTGCGATTGCTCCAAAAAGGCTCGACCGTAAACTTGAAAGATTTCAAAACCGAAGCCGGAACGGTAGAAGGCCTGCTTCGCTTTGACGAGAATTTCGAACTTAAATTAGAAGAAAAGAAAACCGTCGTGAAACTAATATCAGACACATTAGAATGTCCCAAATGCAAAAAAGGAACAATTCTCAAAGGAAACACTGCCTATGGTTGCACCGACTACAAATCGGGATGTGATTTCAAAGTGCCGTTTGACGTGGTTCGGGCAAAACTAGGAGATCAAAAACCTACCAAAGAATTGGTTTATTTGATTTTGAAAGAAAGTTTTTGAAAGTAGTCAATCTAATTTCGCTGGTACTTAGCCTATTTTATTTTCAAAACATTAATTGCCTCCAGCTTTAGCTGGAGGAATGAAATTAGGATAATTTGTATTGGCTTTAGCCAAAATAGCATACTTTGGCTAAAGCCAATACCATATTGATTCCTTTTCCTCCAGCTAAAGCTAGAGGCAATTTAAAATTATTGACATCCTAGATGATTACTAATTTTTCTAAGGATTTTCCTTTTCCATCTTGAACTAATTGCTATCTTTTTCCTAATTTTGAAACGTTATCAAAGACTAAAAAAAACTTCTTATGAAAAAAGCAATTCTTTCACTCGTTATACTCTTGTCTATTATTTCTTGTAAAAAATCAAAAGAGATTTCTAAAATTGTGGATACCGATTGGTTATTAGGAAAATGGGAAAACAAATCTCCCGATGGCAATTTATTGGAAATTTGGACAAAAGTAAACGACAGCCTCTTCATTGGCGAAAGCTACTTTATAAAAGAAAAAGACACTTTGCATTCTGAAAAAATGGAGTTGCAACAAAAAGGCGAAAATCTTTTTTACATTTCGACCATAAAAGGGCAAAACAACGACAAACCCTTAACTTTCAACCACAATATTGAAATTGAAAAACAATTGATTTTTGAAAACCCTGCAACTGAGTATCCCAGAAAAATCGTTTACAAACCCATTGCAAAAGACCGAATATTCATTGAGGTTTCCGGAATTCAACAAGACAAAACCAGTTCAATCCGTTATTCGATGAAGAAAACGGAATAAAAAATCTAACATTTATCCAATTAATTAAGAATCTTGCCCTAAAAGCAGGATTTTTTTGTTTTAAAATACTCACAAACAACTCTTAATAAATTGTTAATAAATTATTATTAAGATTTAGTCTAAATAAGTTTGGAGATTCAAAAGTAGTTTTTATATTTGCATTGTTATTTTTAATAAGTCTAAATAAATACATAATGAAATATATTTTACCATCCGCATTACTCTTATTATTTTGCCTAAATGGATTTGCACAAGACAAATCTTTACCATCTGAATCAACAGAATTAGACAAAGAATTTTTCGACAACCTCGACACTATAAAAAACAAAAAAGGCGAAGTTCTAAAAGCAGTTATTGTAACAACCCACAAATACCCAAAACCAGTTACCGCCTTGCGTTCTGGATTAAAACCAATGGATGTGCCACAAAGCATACAAGTAATTGGAGCTGAAATTATCGAACAACAACAAGCCATCCGATTGAGTGAAGTTATAAAAAATGCCAATGGTGTTTATGTAGGTTCGGCTCGTGGTGGCGCTCAAGAATCTTTTTATTCTAGAGGTTATGACATGTCAGCAAACAATATGTTTAAAAATGGTTTTCGATACAATGCCGGTTCCATTCCAGAGGTTTCAGGTCTTGAAAAAGTAGAATTCCTAAAAGGAGGTTCTGCTTTATTATTTGGAAATGTAGCCCCTGGAGGAATATTAAATTTGGTTACAAAAACGCCTACTTTCAAAAGTGGAGGAGAAATTTCGATGCAAACCGGAAGTTATTCTTATTACAAACCTTCGGCTGATTTTTATGGTTCCTTGAATAAATTTATGGCCTACCGAATTAATGGTTCTTATGAAAATTCAGAAAGTTTCAGAGATGTGGTAAAAAACGAACGTATTTATATCAACCCTTCTTTACTATTTAATGTATCCAATAAAACCCAAATCACACTTCAAGGCGATTATTTGAGTGCCGATTGGACACCCGATTTTGGAACAGGAGCCATTGGAAAAGAAATTGTAAAAGTTCCTAGAAACAGCTATTTTGGCGCACTTTGGTCCAATGGACAAACGAAATCAACCAGTGCATCTGCCCTAGTCAGCCACGATTTTAATAAAAACTGGAAGTTAAACTTTAATTCCTCTTTTCAATCTTATGACAGACAATCTTTTGGTACAGAACGAATTCAACCCAACGATGAAAAAAATGAAATCCTCTACGGAGACACCAACAGAGCTTTAGGAAAAAATAAAAATTTAGAACAAATATTTGGAGACCAGTTGAGTTTACAAGGATGTTTTAAAACAGGAAGTATCAAACACCAATTCTTTACAGGAGCCGATTGGGAAAATTCATTGGCAACGGCTTATACTTTTACCTTTGCAGAAAAAGCAATTTCTATTAATAACGATGGTAAATATGTTGCTAATTATTATGACATGATAAATCTATTTTCTTTCGACCCAACGACGCAAAGAAATGATATTCCAAAAAACATCACCAATACACAAATAGTTACAACCAACACCAACCGTTTTGGAATTTATGCACAAGATTTAATCTCATTCACAGAAAAAATAAAACTGTTGGCAGGAATCCGTTGGTCTTGGCAAGAATCACAAGCCGATACCAATAATTTAGTAAAAAATACTATTACAGAAGGCGCAAAAAAATTAGACAATGCTTTCTCTCCAAAGCTAGGATTGGTATATCAACCTACAAAAGATATGTCGGTATTTGCCAGTTATTCGAACTCGTTCACACCAAATACTGGAACGACAGTAGATTTACAACCTATAAAACCTTCTATTATTGATCAATATGAAGCCGGAATTAAAAAAGATTTTTGGAAAGGAGTATTAAGTACCAACATTACCGTTTATCAAATTACCAACAGTAATTTAGCCCAAACCGCCGAATTCAAAGCAGACGGAACTACTCCAAATACTGACACTTCTATCAAAACTTTAAGCGGAGAAACCAAAAGCAAAGGGGTGGAAATTGATGTTACCGCAAGACCAATCGAAGGATTGAATATTATTGCAGGATATAGCTACAACGATATGCGTTATTCAAAAACAACGGGAGCAAACGGCAGTTTCATTGAGGGAGATCGCTTGGTAAGAACTCCAGCAAACACAGCTAATTTAAGCTTTTTCTATACCTTACAATCAGGTGCGTTAAAAGGAATGTCTTTTGGAGCCATCGGAAATTATATTGGAGATCGATTTGGTGGTTGGAATGACACTTATGACTCAACAAAACCAAACGGAATAAATGACCGAGATATTCCAATTGAAGGATACACTACAATTGATGCATCGATTGGTTATACTTGGAAAAAAATCTCAATTCTGTGCAAGTTATCTAATATTACCAATGAATTGAATTATACAGCACACGAAAATTACAGTATCAATCCGATTGCTCCTCGTCAGTTTTTTACTAGCATAAAATATAAATTCTAATTAAACCTTTATTCTAAAATTCAGTCAAATATTTCTAATAAACTTCACTTTACACGCTCATGAAAAAAATTAATTTCAGAAACTTACACCGAGATTTAGGCTATTTTTACATCGGATTAATCGTTTCTTTCGCATTCTCAGGACTATTAATGAATCACAGAGAAATGTGGCATCCTGACAAATACACCACCGAAACCAAAGCCATAGAGGTGAAACTTCCTGAAGAAAGCCAAATCAACGAAAAATTTGCAGAAGATTTAGGGAAAAAACTAGGCATCGAAGACAAAATGAGGCGTCATATGGTAAAAAAAGGAGAGTTTAAAATCTCTTTTGAAAACCACGATGTCGAAATCGATATGAAAACCGGAAAAGGAGAAATTGTCACTTTCATCAAAACGCCAATCATCAGCCAAACTATGAAATTGCATAAAAACACCTCTAATTTTTGGATTTATTATTCTGATATTTTTGCCTTGAGTTTAATCATCATTGCTTTGACTGGAACCATAATGATAAAAGCGGGAAAATTCAGTTGGAAAAACCGAGGTTGGAAATTAGCAGTTGCCGGAGTTGTTTTTCCTTTACTATTTTTGATTTTACTAGGTTAGAAATACTTTAAAAACATTTCGAAATCCCAATTATATTTTTATTAATTGGGATTTTTTGCTTTATATATTGACCAAAAATTAATTCAAATATTCTCCATAAAATACTGAAAAACAATTACAAAAAAATTGTTAATAAATATTATTAAGATTTAGTCTAAATAAGTTTTGTAGATTCAAAATTGGTTTTTATATTTGCAATGTTATTTTTATTTAATCTAAATAATGTTAAAAATAGTATCCAAAAATTAAATTTACATAATGAAAAAATTAGTTCCACTCGCTTTACTTTTAATCTCTACCCTAAGTTTTTCGCAAGAAAAAGAAGTAAAAAAAGACACAGTTACAACATTATCTGAAGTTATAATCAATTCAGACGCCATAGTCGGTAACAAGTTCAAAGCAAAAAATAAATCTGGTTCGACATTCTACCTTTCTGAAGCCGATTTAAAAGTATTCAAACAAGATGATATTTCCAGAATTTTAATCAATATACCCGGAGTAACTGTTCAAGAAACAGATGGTTTTGGTTTACGACCAAGCATCGGTATGAGAGGAACAAATCCTGACAGAAGTTCCAAAATAACCTTAATGGAAGATGGTGTTCTTATTGCTCCAGCTCCTTATGCAGCATCAGCCGCTTATTATTTTCCAACAGCTGCTCGAATGAAGGCTTTTGAAATTATAAAAGGAGGAAGTCAAATACAATACGGTCCCTACACTACCAGCGGAGCCATAAATATGGTTTCGACTCAAATACCAAATAATTTTTCAGGCACTGTGAGTGCAACTTATGGCAGTTTTAATACCAAACATCTGTACACAAGTCTAGGTGATTCTTTCAAAAACTTTGCGTACTTGGTAGAATACAACAACAGAAACTCAGATGGTTTTATGGATATCGATTACAGTTCTAAAGAAACTGGTTTTGATGCCAACGATTATGTTGCAAAATTCCGCTTGAACACGGATTTTGATGCAAAAATATACCAATCGCTAACGATGAAGTTACAATACTCCGAAGATGCTTCGCACGAAACATATTTAGGACTTACCGAAGACGATTACAAATTAGACCCTTATCGAAGATACTTAGGTTCCAACGAAGACAATCTAATTACGGACCATTTCCAATTGATGGCTACTCACTTTATTAGACCTTTAGAAAATTTAAATATTACTACCAAAGCGTATCGAAATACTTTTGCCAGAAATTGGTACAAATTAGATGGAGTAAATCTAGGTGCAACTACAGTTTCCATCTCCAATATTTTATTAGAACCTGTAAAATATGCCAATGAATATAATGCCATAAACGGAAGCAGCAATACCATTGCAAATGCACTACGCGTGAAAGCCAACAACAGAAAATATGAATCACAAGGAATACAATCTGTAGGAAACTATAAATTCAATACCGGAAAAACAAACCACGATATCGAATTTGGTGTTCGTTACCACGAAGATTATGAGGACAGATACCAATGGGTTGATGGATATTCCGTAACCAATCAATTTATGAATCAAACCAGCAATGGAATTGGAGGAAGTGATGCCAATAGAATTCAAAGTGCCAAATCATTTGCAACACATATATTATACAACTTAACCGTTGCCGATTTTGTTTTTACACCAGGAATAAGAAACGAAGAAATCACTATCACCAACAAAGATTACGGAAAATCAGATCCAAATAGAATAGGTAATACATTAGTAACTACTGAGAACAATGTAAATGTTTGGATTCCTGGAATGGGTGTTTTATACAATATCAACGATAATTACAAAGTATTTGCAAGCATACATAAAGGTTTTTCTCCTCCTGGAGCCAAAGAAGGTGAAGATGCCGAAAATAGTATTGCAACTGAATTGGGATTTCGTATGAACAAAAATGCTTTTTCATCTGAAATTGTGGTTTACAACAACAACTATTCAAATCTACAAGGAGCCGATACAATGTCAGGCGGAGGTAGCGGAACAGGAGATATCTTCAATGCGGGAGAAGCCAATGTATATGGACTTGAATTATCAGCAACTTATGATGTTTTAAGTAAATCGAATGTTTTTAGATTGCCAATAGCAATGAGCTATACCTATACTAATACCGAATTAAAATCCAATTTTGTGAGTCCAAGTTGGGGAACAGTAACCTACGGCGATGAGATTCCGTTTATTGCAAAAAACCAATTGGCCTTAACCGCTAATCTGGAACACAAAAAGTTCAGTTTAGCCCTAAATGGCCGTTATGTTGGTGAAATAAGAACAAAAGCAGGTCAAGGTGAAATTCCTGAAATCTACAAAATTGATGACAACATCATTATCGATTTTGCCGCCAAATATCACCTTACAAACAAAGTGAGTTTAACCTCAAATATTATCAATTTATTAGATTCACATAAAGCCGTTGCAAAAACTCCAGCGGGGTTAAGACCTAGTCATCCTTTTGGAATTAACGCTGGAATAGTAGCCCAATTCTAAATTACTTTTGTTTGAATTATCACAAACACAACTATATATTTTTTAATTCAAAAAAGGCATTACAAATCTGAAATTGTAATGCCTTTTTATTTTATTTCAAACCAGCCAAACTTTGTTCCAACGTTGCAATTTTAGCCAATGCGTCGGCTTCTTTTTGTCTTTCATTTGCCAAAACTTTTTCTGGGGCTCCATTCACAAATTTCTCGTTAGACAATTTATTTTGAACTGATTTCAAGAAACCTTGAGTGTAAATTAACTCGGTAGTTAGTTTTTCTATTTCGGCTGCCACATCAATATTTCCGGTAATCGGGATAAAATATTCATTTGATTTTACGCGGAAAGACAAAGCACCATCCACTTTATCCGAAACATATTCTAAGGATGTAATGTTTCCTAATTTGGTTACCACAGCATCAAAATAAGTCGAAGCTTTATCGTTATTTACTACTTTCAATTCAATCGTATCTTTAAACGGAATATTCTTGTCTTTACGAATGGTTCTGATTCCAGAAATTACTTCAATCGTATTTTCGAAATCGGAAATTAATTGTGCATTAAATGGTTTTATTTCTGGCCAAGTCGAAACAATCAAAGCATCTTCTGGTGTTCTTTCTGATAATAATTGCCAAATTTCCTCGGTCAAAAATGGCATAAACGGATGCAACAATTTCATATTGTTTTCGAGCATTTCTATGGCTTTCGCCAATGTTACGCTGTCAATGGGTTGTTGGTAAGCCGGTTTTATCATTTCCAAAAACCAAGAACAGAAATCGTCCCAAACTAATTTGTAGATTCCCATCAAAGCATCGGAAATTCTGTATTTTTCGAAATTGTCTTCGATTTCCAAAAGTGTTTGTTGTAATTTGGCTTCATACCATTCAATCGCTACTTTCGAAGATTCTGGTTGTGGAATGGAATCCGAAACTTCCCAACCTTTTATCAATTTGAAAGCATTCCAAATTTTATTAGTAAAGCCTTTTCCTTGGTTGCACAATTCTTCGTCGAACATAATATCGTTTCCTGCAGAAGCACTCAAAAGTAATCCCACACGAACTCCATCGGCACCAAACTTTTCGATTAACTCCAAAGGTTCCGGAGAATTTCCCAACGATTTCGACATTTTACGTCTTTGTTTGTCACGAACCAAGCCAGTCAAATATACATTCGTAAATGGTTTTTTACCTGTGTATTCATAACCTGCAATAATCATTCGCGCCACCCAGAAAAACAAAATATCCGGTCCAGTAACTAAATCATTGGTTGGGTAATAGTATTTAAAATCTTCGTTTTCAGGATCCATAATTCCTCCAAAAACCGACATTGGCCACAGCCAAGAAGAAAACCAAGTGTCAAGAGCGTCAACATCTTGTCTTAAGTCGGAAGTTAGAAGTTGGGAATTAGAAGTTTTTTCTTTGGCTAAAGCCAAAGCCTCTTCAATGTTTTCAGCAACAACGAAATCTTCTTTTCCGTCACCGTAGAAATAAGCAGGAATTTGTTGTCCCCACCACAATTGACGGGAAATATTCCAATCACGGATATTATTCAACCAATGTGCATAGGTATTATTAAAACGAGCAGGATGCAATTTAATATCTCCATCAACCAAAACAGATTGGATTGCCGGCTTTACCAATTCCTCCATTTTCAGGAACCATTGATCAGACAAACGAGGCTCGATTACAGCTTTAGTTCTTTCGGAAGTTCCTACTTTATTTAGATAATTTTCGGTTTTTGCCAAAGCTCCAATTTCTTCTAATTCATTCTCTATTTCAGTACGAACTGCAAAACGGTCTTTCCCTTGATAATGCAAACCAAAACTGTTTAAAGTTGCATCTTCATTGAAAATATCAATGATTTCTAAATTGTGTTTTTCTCCAAGTGCTTTGTCATTTGTATCGTGAGCTGGAGTTACTTTCAAGCATCCTGTTCCAAATTCAATATCTACATATTCGTCTTCGATAATCGGAATTACACGACCACAAATTGGCACAATCGCTTTCTTTCCTTTTAAATGCACAAAACGCTCGTCATTTGGATTAATACAAATTGCCGTATCACCAAAAATAGTTTCCGGACGAGTCGTAGCAATTGTTAAAAAGTCTTCACTTCCCTCGATTTTATATTTTAGGAAATATAATTTCCCTTGTTGTTCTTCATAAATAACTTCTTCGTCGGACAAAGTCGTTTTGGCTTCCGGATCCCAGTTTACCATTCGATACCCACGATAAATCAAACCTTTGTTGTATAAATCCACAAAAGATTTAATTACAGATGCCGACATATCAGGATCCATTGTGAATTTTGTTCTTTCCCAATCACAAGAACAACCCAATTGTTTCAATTGTTCCAAAATGGTTCCTCCGTATTTATCGGTCCAATCGTAAGCATGTTTTAAAAATTCCTCACGGCTTAAATCGGATTTATTGATACCTTCGGATTTTAATTTGGCCACCACTTTAGCTTCCGTCGCAATCGAAGCATGATCCGTTCCGGGAACCCAACAAGCGTTGAAGCCTTTGAGGCGTGCTCTTCGAATCAAAACATCTTGAATGGTATTATTCAACATATGTCCCATATGCAAAACTCCTGTCACGTTGGGCGGAGGAATCACAATGGTATATGGAGTTCTGTGATCGGGTTCTGAATGGAAATAATTGTTCTTCATCCAGTAGTCATACCACTTATTTTCAATAGTTTTAGCGTCAAATTGTGCAGGAATTGTCATAAAAAAGCAACTGTTACAACCAAAATTTAGCTTTGGTCTGATTTTTGTAATTTAAATAGGGAACAAAAGTAAATAATTAAGTACAGTATAAAAAGAGAAATAAATAATTGTAAGCTTAATTAAAAAAAGTAATTTTACTAAACAGAATTTAAACAAAAAGAAAATGAAAAATATAGCCACTATAATAGCAATAGTTTTAATGACTAGTTTTGGTTTTGCTCAAAATGGACCCAAAATTGAGTTCAAAGCAAAAGACAACACTATCGATTATGGAACCACTTCCAAAAAGAAGGATAACGGCGTTCGCTCCTTTGAATTTACAAATTCTGGTGATGCGCCATTGATAATTACCAATGTCCTTTCGACTTGTGGATGTACAGTTCCTACAAAACCCAACGCTCCAATTATGCCAGGAAAAACTGGAAAAATTGATGTGAAATACAGTATGATTCCTGGTCCAATTAGAAAAACCATTACAGTCGAATCGAATGCTGTTAATTATGAAGGCGGAAGGATTCCTTTGAAAATTAAGGGCGATGTAATTGCTGATTAATACCAATTTAAATGACACAAAAACGCTTCTTGATTAACTTTGAGAAGCGTTTTTTTATAACACATTTAGCAATTGAAATCTAAACTTCAGAATTTGACTATCTCTTTCTACGACAAAATTGATCCAATTTTCTTCTTCAGATTTTAATAATGAATAAATTTTTTCTAAAGTAAATTCATATCCAAGTCTTTGATTAATGCTAACGATTATATCTCCTTTTTGAAGTCCGCTGATTGCAGCCGGTGAATTTTTCCGAACATTTACAATCGTATAGATTGGTTTTAAAACAAATTTGTATTTAAAATTACTATAAATAGTGGTTGCTTTTGATTTGCTTTCATTTCCAGCAAAAGGCACGGTTTCTAAACTCACCGTCTCTTGAACCCACTGCAAACCAAAATGTTGAAGTTCAATCCCGCTTTTATTGTAATTAAAAGGTGTTTTGTAATGGGTGTTTTTCTTCAAAAAAAGTTGTTGGTTTTGATAATCAAAAACTAAATTGAATCTTTTTAAAATTTCGGCACCTATTGAACCCGCACGGTCTTTTACCATCCTCACATTTTTCAACGAAGTCGAATCTGGAAAAGCCACAATTGGATTATTAAATTCAAATTTTGAAAAAGTAAATTTTTTAACCTGAGCCCTTTTTCCCTCAACATCTCCACTAAAACCTTTTCCTAAATAATCCTCAAAATTTTTGGCAGGAATATTTATTGATTTTTCTTTGTTTTCGAAAAGCCAAATGGCGTCACTGTTGCCAATATCAATCAATAATTTTGTAGGAATTTCAGCAGAATCGATAATGGTAGTACCCTGAATGTATGGTTTTGATTTTTCGACAGTTATGGGAACCATCTGAAATTTTTTAACAATTCGTTTTCGGTTTTTTTCATTGTCTCTAAAAATCGTAATTCGCTTTCTTTCATAGTTAATTTCAACTAAATTAGATTTTAAAAAATTATAACCAATAATGCCATTTACAGGAATCCCAATGTGTGAAGACAGATTAAAACTTTGATCTAAAACAATGTACAACAAATGGTTATATGATTTTAACCCATTAACTTCCAAAGTGTTATTTTTAGATTTCAACCCTTCAATAGAAGTCTCACCCCCCAAACCTCTCAATGCTATTTTTTCGACATTAAAAAAACTCACTTCTTTCTTTTCTTCCATACTGAACAAAATAGTCTCTTCAACACCAGAATCTAAGAGAAAGTATAACTCCACTTTATTTACCTTTAAGGGAATAAAAATCAAATTATTAATCATTTTAAAAGGGATAATTACTTTATCGGTTCCTTTTTCAAATTGAAATTCGTCCTGTCCAAAAACAGGTAAAGTAGAAATAATAAAAAAACATAAAATGATTATTCGCCTCATCCCAATTATTTTTATAAAGTTAATGAAATATTGAATAATAATGCCCTTTTATTAACAAATAAAGAGAATCGAAGCGATTTATTTCGGAAAAAAAATCGCAAATTTGCACCAAATTTTCAAAATCATGCCAAGTATTTCTATCAGAGGTCGAAAAATGCCCGAATCGCCAATTCGAAAGTTGGCTCCTTATGCAGATATGGCCAAACTAAAAGGTCATAAAGTATATCATTTAAACATTGGTCAACCCGATATAAAAAGTCCAGAAATAGCCATTGAAGCCATAAAAAATATTGATTTAGATATTATAGAATATGGTCCATCGGCAGGTTATGAAAGTTATCGAAAAAAACTAGCTTTATTTTACACCAAGCAAGATGTAAAAGTAGATTATGAAGACATAATGATTACCACTGGTGGTTCTGAAGCACTCTTGTTTGCGCTTGGAAGCATTATGGATCCTGAAGATGAAGTTATAATTCCAGAACCTTTTTATGCTAATTATAGTGCTTTTGCAGCAGAATCAAGTGCAAGAGTAGTACCGGTAATTTCTAATATCGAAAGTGGTTTTACCCTTCCTACAATTGCCGAATTTGAAAAAGCAATTACGCCGAAAAGCAAAGCGATTTTAATCTGTAATCCAAATAATCCAACTGGTTATTTGTATTCGGAATCTGAAATTAATCAGTTGGGAGAATTGGTACGAAAACACGATTTATTTCTAATCGCAGACGAAGTATATCGCGAATTTATTTACGACGAAAGAGACCAACATTTTTCGGTGATGAACTTGAAAGGGATTGAGCAAAATGTCATTATGATCGATTCGGTTTCTAAAAGATATAGTATGTGTGGCGCAAGAATTGGCTGCATGATTACCAAAAACAGAGAAGTTATTTCAGCATCAATGAAATTTGCTCAGGCTCGTTTATGTCCACCAACGATTGAACAAATCGCTTGCAAAGCAGCAATTGACACTCCTCAAAGTTATTTTGATGAAGTTATTTCTGAATATAAAGAACGAAGAGACGCCCTAATTTCTGAATTAAACAAAATAGAAGGTGTAATCGTAACCACCCCAAAAGCGGCGTTTTATTGCATCGCTCAACTTCCTGTTGACAATACTGATGATTTCGCACAATGGCTCCTTGAAAGCTACAATTTAGATGGAGAAACCGTAATGGTAGCTCCTGCGGCAGGATTTTACTCGACACCTGGCGTTGGTTTGAACCAAGTTCGAATTGCTTATGTATTGAAAAAAGAAGATTTAATCCGAGCTGTACAAATCTTAAAAGAAGCCATTAAAGTCTATAATTCGAAATAGTAAAATCCGTAAAACTATTCTGTATCTCGATTATCATTTATCACATTAATTATTAAAGGCTTTAGAATTTCTTTAGCTTTAATTAATTATCTTTACCCCCTAATTTATTTCACACATTAATTGCACCTTTTAATGATAAACTACGAAGAATTTCAAGACGAAATAGGAAACAATCACATCAGTACATCGGCAAAAAATCCAGTAAGAGACGATGCTTTTGACATTTCGGATGAGGAAAAAATTGAAAGAATAAAGAAAGATGTCTCCAATATCCTCCTTACCCTTGGTATGGATTTAACTGACGACAGCTTGAAAGGAACTCCAAATCGTGTAGCAAAAATGTTTGTGAAAGAAATCTTTGGAGGTCTAAATCCGGCAAAAAAACCAAGTGCCTCTACTTTCGAAAACAGCTATAAATATGGAGAAATGTTGGTCGAAAAAAACATTACTGTATATTCTACTTGCGAGCACCACTTGTTGCCTATTATTGGAAGAGCACATGTTGCATATATATCCAATGGAAGAGTCGTTGGGCTATCAAAAATAAACAGAATAGTTGAGTTTTATTCGAAAAGACCTCAGGTTCAAGAACGCTTGACGATGCAAATTGTTCAAGAACTTCAAATGGCGTTGGACACGGAAGACGTAGCTTGTATTATCGATGCCAAACACCTTTGTGTCAACTCAAGAGGAATTAAAGACATCGAAAGCAGTACAGTAACATCTGAATTTGGTGGTAAATTTAAAGAAGAGCAAACTCGCAGAGAACTATTAGAATATATAAAGTTAGAAACGAAGTTTTAAATTTTGGTTGACCGGTTAATAGTTTAATCGGTTGATAGAAAATAAAATTAAACGATTAATCCGTTAACCGATTAAACCCTAAACTAGAATGCCTCTATTCAAATCTCAAAACTTAAAAATATACAATACTCTTTCGGGAGAAAAAGAAGTTTTCAAACCCATTCACGAAGGAAATGTTGGAATGTATGTTTGCGGACCAACGGTCTATAGCAATGTACATCTTGGAAACGTGAGAACTTTTATGTCTTTTGATATAATCTTTAGGTATTTTTTACACTTGGGTTATAAAACGCGTTATGTTAGAAACATCACCGATGCTGGACATTTGACCGATGACGGAAATGTAGAAAACGACCGTTTTGTAAAACAATCTCGATTGGAAAAACTAGAACCTATGGAAGTGGTTCAAAAATACACTGTCGATTTTCATCAGGTTTTAGAAAAATTTAATTTTTTGGCACCCACAATTGAACCTACCGCAACTGGGCATATTATTGAACAAATAGAATTGATTCAAAAACTAATTGCCGATGGTTTTGCTTATGAAACTCAAGGTTCTGTCTATTTTGATGTTTATGCTTACAACCAAAAAGGCTTGAATTACGGCGAATTGAGTAATCGCAATATCGATGAATTGTTTGCCAATACTAGAGATTTAGACGGTCAAAACGAAAAGAAAAATCCACAAGATTTTGCTTTATGGAAAAATGCTTCACCAGCTCATATTATGCGTTGGAATTCCCCTTGGGGCGAAGGTTTTCCTGGTTGGCATTTAGAATGTACCGCAATGAGTACCAAATATTTAGGACCCCATTTTGACATTCACGGAGGTGGTATGGATTTGAAATTCCCACATCACGAATGCGAAGTGGCTCAAGGAAAAGCTTGTAATGGAACGACGCCTGTTAATCTTTGGATGCACGCCAATATGCTAACCATGAACGGTTTGCGAATGAGTAAATCGACTGGAAATTACATTTTACCCATGGAATTACTTTCGGGAGAAAATACTTTTTTTGAAAAGAAATTTCAACCAAATACAGTTCGTTTTTGCTTTTTACAAGCGCATTATCGCAGTGTTTTGGATATTTCGAACGAGGCAATGTTAGCCAGCGAAAAAGGTCTAAATAGATTGCTTGAAGGCGTAAAATTGATTACAACCATTCAACCCAAAACCACTTCGTCTTTCTCGGTTACCGATTGGATTCAAAGTTGTTATGACGCTATGAATGACGATTTTAACACTCCAATTCTAATTGCTAATTTATTTGAAGGAATTCGGCACGTTAATTTATTAAATGATAATTCTGCCAGCCTGACAGCCGAGGATTTAAAATTATTCAGCCATTCGATAAATACTTTTATCTTTGATGTTTTGGGACTTAAAGACGAGAAATCAGTTGAAAACAATAACGAAAAACTAGAAGGTGTAGTCAATATGCTAATAGGTATGCGAAATGAGGCTAGAGCCAATAAAGATTTTGCAATGTCGGATCAAATTAGAAATCAATTGATTGCTTTAGGAATTCAGTTGAAGGACGGTAAAGAAGGAACGAGTTTTAGTATTCAGTAATCAGTTCGCAGATTGCAGATTTTTAGTACTCTGACTGAACACTTAAAAACGAAATCCTTTTTTCAAAGATATGTTAAATAAAATCCTCATATTCCCCTTTGTATTTTTGGTTCGGTTTTACCAGACGGCGATTTCGCCTTTCACGCCCTCTGCTTGTAGATTTGAACCTACCTGTTCGAGTTATATGATCGAAGCGCTACAAAAACACGGTTTGTTTTATGGTGGTTTTTTAGGAATAAAAAGAATATTGAGTTGTCATCCTTGGGGAAAAACAGGTTATGACCCTGTACCTTCCTCGCCACATTCAAGCCAAAACGTTGATTCCAATAACAAATGCTCACACAAACATTAACTTTTTATAAAGATATACTCTTATTAAAATATATATTTTTACAATCTATAAAAAACATTCTATGACACACGCATTAAATATAATTTGGAATCCATCAGAAGGCATTGATTTAGGTTTTTTTGTAATTCGCTTTTATAGTCTGATGTTTGTAATTGCTTTTGGATTGGGTTGGCTTATAATGAAAAAAATATTCGAACGTGAAAACGAATCACTAGACAAATTAGATTCTTTATTTATTTGGACCGTTTTGGCTACATTGGCTGGAGCCCGTTTGGGTCATGTTTTCTTTTATGATTGGGAGAATTATTATCGCAATCACTTATGGGAAATATTACTTCCAATTAGAGAAAACCCAGAAGGAACTCTTTTTCACTTTATACATGGCTGGGAATTTACAGGTTATACGGGTTTAGCCAGTCACGGAGCAGCAATATCCATAATAATAGCAATGTATTTTTATAGCAAAAACATCTTGAAAAGACCTCAAATGTGGATTTTAGACAGAATTGTTATCGCTGTATCTAGTGGTGCAATCTTTGTTCGTTTAGGCAATTTTTTCAATTCAGAAATTGTTGGAAACGTAACTAGTTCACCATTTGGAATTCGATTTGTTCGAGATCAATTTAGCGCCGGAGAAGCTGTAAATGCTACACAATTAGCAACACCAAATGAAGCCTACAACGCCATAGCGACCAACCCACAGTTTGCAGATTTACTATTACAAGTTCCTGCCAAACACCCAGCACAATTGTATGAAGCTTTTTGCTATATTTTTGTTTTTGCCATACTGTTTTTCTTGTATTGGAAAACCGATGCAAGAGAAAAATCAGGGTATTTATTTGGTCTTTTCCTAGTACTTTTATGGTCTGTCCGTTTTGTTGTGGAATATGTAAAAGAAAGTCAGGGTGGTTTCGAAAGTGCTTTAGGTCTTTTATCTACAGGACAATGGCTCAGCATTCCATTTATATTGATTGGATTATATTTGGTTTTTACAGCCGAAAAACCTGTTCACATATAATTAACCCAAAATATTTTTTTAAAATCAAAAGCCTCACAATTTGCGAGGCTTTCGTTTTTTTATCTCTTTAAAGAAAAATGGGATTTAAATTTTTTGATGCTATTTTGTTCTGAGTATTCTACAGTAAACCAATAGTCGTCAGCGGGCATAGGTTGACCTATATATGTTCCGTCCCATCCCTGTCCTTTTGGACTAATATCTTTCAATAATTTACCATAACGGTCAAATATGTATATTCTGCAATTCGACTGATCACTTAGCCCAGAAATATTCCAATATTCGTTATAAGTATCTCCATTTGGAGTAAAATATTTGGGATAACCAATGACCAAAACATTACTATCGGTTAATTGACTGCAACCATTTAGATCATTTACAGTGATAGAATGCAATCCTGAAGCAACATTTTCGAATAAAGGACTTGCTTGAAATGGTCCGGAATCTATTTGATATAAATAATTAGCTCCAACTGGATTTGTAATAGTAACTATTTGATTTTTGGTAAATGCATCGGTTACTGTCCAATCTAGACTCGATATATTGTTTGATGGATTTACAGTAACGTTTATAGTTTTAATTGATGGTGTGCAAGGCTGACCTGGGTCAGGTGTAAAAACATAAGAAGCACTATTCATATTATCAACCGTTGACGGATTCCAAACACCAGTAATGCCGTTTGGTGAAACTGGACTTAAAGTAGGAGCCACATCTCCAGAACAAAGAGGAAAATCGTTAAAATCAGGCACTATTGGTTCCACTGTAATACTTAAAGTTGTAGCCAATGCGCAAGGAAAAGATGTTGGATTTGGAGTGAATGTATAAATATTCGTACCCATAGTTGAAGTATCAACTGGAGAAGGACTCCAAGTACCCGTAATTCCATTTGTTGATGTTGTTGGTAAAACAACAACATCATTTAAACAATAAGAAGTTGGTGTCGTGCCAAATGTAGGTGTTGTGGTTGATGCTCCACATGGAACACTACAAGTTAAAGTTTGTGATGGAATACAAGGGAGTGTAGCATGTGTCAGTGTTAATGTGGCTGACTGTCCCGGCAACATCCCAAATATTTGCCAATGGGACAATCCTGTACTTCCGGTCACAACTGGACCACCTTGAATGGAATAGGAATAGTTATAAGCATTAGGATTCCCTGGAACATTTCCCCAATCAAAGAATACAGAAGAATTTTTATCCGCTGGTAAGATTTGTGAAGGATCGCAGACTAAAGGTTTATTCACAGTTCCATTGTCAGCAACAACATTGACCACAATTGGAGTTCGTGGAGAACTTTCAACTCCGAGAATGGTTTCTGTAACATAATAAGTTGTTGATCCTACAGTCGTTGTACTTGGCGTGGGAGCTCCAGCTAATGCAACTCCTCCTGATAGCACAGAATACCAATTCAATGTTCCTCCTCCCGAAGGTGTTGCCGTTAATGGTGTTGCAACACTATTTTGACATAAATATATTGGCGAAGTGACTGTCGGCGGAACAGTTGCAAGTATCTTGTTTTCGGAATAATTGACACTGGTTTTTGCAATAACAGATGCATTCGATAAAGCAGTAATCAAAAACAGGCATACTAACGATTTGATTATTTTTTTCATCATTATTAGGTTTTAGGCTGTTTAAAATTTGGGGAATCAACAGCAATATTCAGTAAATATATAAAATTTGGCTTTTGAATAAAACTATTCTATAATTTATTGTGTTTCACGACAAAAAAATAGACGTTGACTGAACAACTTTATTACAAAAAAAAGACTCGAATAAAATTCGAGTCTTTTCAATAATTACAAAAAATTTATTTTATGTATTGTGTTCTTTTTCAATTCTTAAATGTTCTTCTTCGGACATTGTATCACACAAAACTGGTGTTGCAATGAATAATGAAGAATAAGTTCCAACGATAATACCAATAAGCATTGCAAAGATAAATCCTCGAATTGAATCTCCACCAAAAATGAACATAATCAATAATACCAAAATCATAGTTAATGAGGTATTAATAGTTCTAGACATTGTACTATTAATAGATTGATTTACGATACTGTTGAAATCACCTTTGGCTTTCTTGCCTCCCAAAAATTCACGAACTCTGTCGAATACAATTACGGTATCATTCATTGAGTATCCAATTACGGTAAGAATCGCAGCGATAAAGTGCTGGTCAATCTCCATTCCAAAAGGCATAAATTTGTAACACAATGAGTAAATTCCCAATACAAATATTACATCGTGTAGTACAGCTGCAATCGCACCCAAACTATACTGCCATTTTCTGAAACTAACAACCAAATACAATCCTACAATAAGCATGGCTCCAAGAACTGCCCAATAAGCGTTGGTTTTAATATCCTCAGCTACTGTTGGCCCTACTTTAGAAGCTTGTAAAATACCCAATTGTTTACCGTCATAAGCATTTACAAATCGATCATAAGTCAATCCCGCAGCATAATGTTTTTTCAAATTATCATATAATAATTTGTTCACTTCTTCGTCTGCCTCACTGCCGTGTTCTTCAACTTTGTATTTAGTAGTTATTTTTAATTGATTGTTATTACCAATAATTTTGACCTCGGCACTACCATCAAAAACTTTAACTAATTCTGCTTTTATTCCTTCAACTTCTACAGGCTTTTCAAATCGTATTTGGAAAGTTCTTCCTCCAACAAAGTCAACACCTTGATCTAAGCCATTTGTAGCTAATGAATAAATACTAACAATTGTTACAATTGCTGAAAAAGCATAAGTCCATTTTTTGATTTTTAAGAAATCAAAGTGGAAGTTTGTAAAGAAGTTTTTAGAAAAATCAGTTACAAATGATAATTTTCCGCCTTGAAGAATTCTTCTATCAATAAAGATTCGTGCAATAAAGATGGACGTAAACAAAGAGGTTATAATACCTATTAATAAAGTTGTTGCAAAACCCTTGATTGGTCCTGAACCAAAAATAAACAATACAGCACCTGTTAAAATATGAGTGACATTTGCATCAACAATAGAACGCATTGCTCCTTTCCAACTGTACGAAGCAATAACAGCTTCATCCAATGTTTTACCCGAACGTAATTCTTCTTTTGCTCTTTCATAAATAATGATATTCGCATCCACCGCAGTTCCCATTGTCAAAACAATACCGGCAATACCAGGCAATGTAAGAACAGCTCCTAAACTGGCTAAGATTCCAAATAAGAATAATAAGTTGACTGCCAAAGCGATATTCGCATACCAACCAGCTCTTCCGTAATAAACCATCATCCAAAGTGAAACCAATAGCAATCCTAAAAGTGCTGAATTTGTACCATTATCGATAGCTTCTTGACCCAAAGATGGTCCAACAACATCCGATTGAATAATGTCTGCGGCAGCTGGAAGTTTTCCTGCTCTTAAAACATTCGCTAAATCTTTAGTTTCTGCTATTTCAAAATTTCCTGATATCTCAGATCTTCCACCTGAAATTGGACCACTAGAAACACCTGGTGCTGAATATACAATATTATCTAATACAATAGCAATGCTGCTTTTTTGAGTGTAAGCTCTTCCTGTTAATTCTTCCCAAGCTTTTGCGCCTGGACCATTCATTTGCATTGAAACCGCAGGTTTTCCTGATTGATCAAAAGTATCTTTTGCATCTGTAACAACTCCACCACCCATCGATGCAACATTGTCTCTATTGCCTTTCAAAGCATACAATTCGACAGCATCAATTTCTTTTCCTTTAGCATCTGTAAGAGTGGTTGGTTTTCCCCAAACAAATTTAGCATAATGCTGGTCTGGAGCCAATAAAAGTCTTATGTCAGCTCTTCTTAAATAACCACCAACAACTGCAGTATCTTTAGGAGAAAACATACCCAAAACCGGTCCACCACCTTGTTGAATAATTTTATCTAATATAGGATTGTTTCCTTGTTTAGTGTCAACTGAATCTTTTTTGTCAGTTAATAAAGCACTCAAAGTATCTTTAGGAACCGTTTTAACTTCGGTAGTTTTGATTTCGGTTTTTTTCAATGCCTCGTTTGCAGCCATCAAGAAATTACCAATTTCTTCTATTTTATAAGTTTCCCAAAACTCTAATTGAGCTGTACTTTGTAATAATTTTTTAATTCTATCTACATCTTTCGCACCCGGAAGTTCTACAAGAATTCTTCCAGTTTCTCCTAATTTTTGAATGTTAGGTTGTGTAACGCCAAATTTGTCAATACGTTTTCTTAATACTCCAAAAGCACTATCTACAGATTCATCAACTTTTCGTCTGATTACTTTTTGAGTTTCATTATCAGTCATTTTAAAATTGATTTCTCCTTGCAAGGTTTTATTTGCAAAAATATCAGGAGAAGCCAGTTTTACCGTTCCTTTTGAATTTGCTTCAAAAGCTTCGAAAAACTTATCGATATACGTTTTATTTCCCTGCATATTTGCAGTTGCATCGGCTAATGATTTATTAAAAACTGGATTTTTAGAATTATTTGCTAATCCTTTTAAAACATCTTTTACAGAGATTTGTAATATTACATTGATACCCCCTTCTAAGTCAAGACCTTTATTGATTTGTTTGTCTTTTACTTCGTTGTAAGTGAATTTTGTAAATCCAAGATTAAAAACATCTTCTTTACCAATCGAATCTAAATATTTTGATTCTTTTTCAGGATTTCCCTTAGCATACGTTTTTGCTTCGTTTTCGACTTTACTTGAAACGAAAGTGAAAGAAAGTTGGTAAATGCTTACCAATGCAAATAGAATTGCGAAAAATTTAATAAGTCCTTTATTCTGCATTATTACTAAAAATTAATTATTTATTGTATATATTTTTGGTTTCAACCCTTATAAAATAAACCCTGACATCTATTTTAAATTAAAAATAAAGCATCCTGAATTACATCATATTTTTTTGACCGAGCAAATATATAATTAACGTAAAGATTAACCAATTAATTTATTGATTAATGTCAAAAAAAAGACTGCAAAAGTGCAGTCTTTTCATTTTTTAACTAAATATTCTTATCCTAATATAGAATTTAGGTCGCCATTCATATTTCTAACAGCATCGGCACTTTTGGAGAAAGCCGCTTTTTCAGCATCACTTAATTTGATATCAAGAATTTGTTCAATCCCGTTTTTACCAATAATACAAGGAACACCAATACAAATATCACTTTGTCCGTATTCGCCATCTAGCATTACCGAACAAGCAATCATCTTCTTTTGGTCATTCAAGATGCTATCTACTAAATAAGCAACAGAAGCTCCTGGAGCATACCAAGCCGAAGTTCCTAATAAACCTGTAAGTGTAGCTCCACCAACCATGGTTGCAGCAGCCACATTGGCCAATTCTTCTTCTGATAAAAATTCAGAAACTGGAATTCCATTATACGAAGCCAATCTTGTCAAAGGAATCATTGTTGTATCTCCGTGACCACCAATAACCATTGCAGACACATCATTTGATGGTTTGTCTAATGCTTTTGATAAATAATATCTGAAACGTGAACTATCTAATGCTCCGCCCATTCCGATAACTCTGTTTTTTGGTAAACCTGTAGCTTTCAATGTCAAATAAGTCATTGTATCCATTGGGTTTGAAACCACTACAATGATGGCGTTTGGCGAATGAGTTAATACATTATCAGCAACCGATTTTACGATTCCTGCATTGATACCTATCAATTCTTCACGTGTCATTCCTGGTTTTCTAGGAATTCCTGATGTAATTACTACTACATCGCTATTGGCTGTTTTTGAATAATCATTTGTGATACCTGTAACTTTAGTATTAAAACCAGTATTGGTGGCACATTGAGAAATATCCATAGCCTTACCTTCAGCAAAACCTTCTCTAATATCTAATAATACTACTTCACTTGCAATTCCTCTGTACGAAATTGAATCTGCGCAAGATGCTCCTACATTTCCTGCTCCTACAATTGTAACTTTCATTTAAATTAATTTAATTATTATTTGTTGTTTGTTGTTTAACTACTTATTGTTATGGATTGTTGTTAACTACAAACAACAATCCATAAACTTTATTTACGCATCAATATTAGCATAAACTGCATTTTTCTCGATAAATTCTCTTCTTGGCGGCACTTCATCTCCCATTAACATTGAGAAAACTCTGTCTGCTTCTACAAGACTATCAATATTTACTTGACGCAAAGTTCTGAAACTCGGATTCATTGTGGTTTCCCACAATTGCTCCGCATTCATCTCTCCAAGACCTTTATAACGTTGAATCGCTGCGCTTCCACCCATTTTTGCATTGGCTTGATCGCGTTGATCTTCTGTCCAGGCATATTCTTTTTTATTTCCTTTTTTAACCAAATATAAAGGAGGAGCTGCAATATATACATGTCCTTCCTCGATTAATTCTTTCATAAAGCGGAAGAAGAATGTCAAAATCAAAGTAGAAATGTGACTACCATCGACATCGGCATCACACATAATAATTACTTTATGGTAACGCAATTTTGAGATATTCAAAGCTTTGCTGTCTTCTTCTGTTCCAACGGTTACTCCAAGTGCAGTAAATATATTTCGAATCTCTTCGTTTTCAAAAACTTTATGATGCATGGCTTTTTCGACATTCAAAATTTTACCTCTTAAAGGCAAAATAGCTTGAAATGCTCGGTCGCGACCTTGCTTAGCAGTTCCACCAGCCGAATCTCCCTCGACAAGATATACTTCACATTTTGCAGGATCTTGTTCGGAACAATCGGATAATTTTCCTGGTAATCCACCGCCACCCATTACGGTTTTGCGTTGTACCATTTCACGCGCTTTTTTGGCAGCGTGACGTGCTTGAGCAGCAAGAATTACTTTTTGAACAATGATTCGAGCGTCATTTGGATTTTCTTCCAAATAATTTTCAATCATTTCGCTCACCGCTTGACTTACCGGCGCAACAACTTCTCTATTTCCTAATTTGGTTTTCGTTTGTCCTTCAAATTGTGGCTCTGAAACTTTTACCGAAATAATAGCCGTAAGTCCTTCACGGAAGTCATCTCCGGCAATTTCGAATTTCAATTTGTCCAACATTCCAGAAGCATCTGCATATTTCTTCAAAGCTCTGGTCAAACCAGTTCTGAAACCTTGTAAGTGCGTTCCTCCTTCGTGGGTATTGATATTATTTACGTAAGCAAAAATATTCTCAGTGTAACTAGTATTGTAAATCAAAGCAACCTCAACTGGAATTTCACCTTTTTCAGAATTCATCGAGATGACGTGAGAAATAATTGGCTCTCTATTAGCATCCAAATAACGAACGTATTCTTTCAAACCTTCATCCGAATGAAAAATTTCTGAAACAAAATTTCCGTCTTTATCTACTTCTCTTTTGTCTGTAAAAGTGATGGTAATTCCTTTGTTAAGAAAAGACAATTCACGCATTCTGGACGATAAAGTATCATACGTAAAATCCGTAGTTTGAGTAAAAATTATTGGATCTGGATAAAAAGTAACGATAGTTCCTCTTTTGGTAGTTTCTCCAATTTGTTTTACAGGATAAAGAGATTTCCCTCTTTCGTATTCTTGCTCATATACTTTCCCATCTCTGTGAACTGTCGCTCTCAAATGTTTAGACAACGCATTTACAACAGAAACCCCAACACCGTGCAATCCTCCAGAAACTTTATAAGAATCTTTATCGAATTTTCCTCCGGCGCCAATCTTGGTCATTACAACCTCAAGAGCCGAAACGCCTTCTTTTTTGTGCATATCAACTGGAATTCCTCGCCCGTTGTCTTCAACAGAAACGGAGCCATCCTCATTGATATCCACTCTAATGGTGTCGCAATGACCTCCCATCGCTTCATCAATGGAGTTATCGACAACCTCATAAACTAAATGATGTAGCCCACGAACACCTACATCTCCAATGTACATTGAAGGGCGCATTCTTACGTGCTCCATTCCTTCTAATGCCTGAATACTATCTGCTGAATAATTGTTCTTCTTGATTTCTTCGCTCATATAAATTTACTCTAAAAATGTATTTTTTGTATAACACGCAAATATATGAAACCCGATAGGATTTTATGGTCAAAATACTATTTTAAGTCGTTAAGTTATTAACATTTTGTTGATTTATTGCATAAAAAAACGCTCTCAAATTGAGAACGTTTTTAAATGGTTTTAGATAATAAAATCTAATTTAATTTTTAATGATTCGAACATTCATTTCTTCCACCTTTTTATCCGATAAAAGAGATGGTGCGCCAAATAATAAATCTTCGCTTGAACCTGTTTTTGGGAAAGCCATTACTTCTCTGATGGATGCTTTTTTCTCTAAAATCATCATCAAACGGTCAATTCCCCAAGCAATTCCTCCGTGTGGCGGCGCACCGTATTGGAAAGCTTTATGCATCGTTCCCACACTCTTGATCATTTCTTCTTTGTTGTAACCCATATTTCTATAAGTTGCTTCCAGAATTTCAGATTTATGCGCACGAACCGATCCTCCTCCAATTTCGTAACCGTTCAAGATGATGTCGTATTGCTGCGCGATAATTGTTCCAATTTCATCATCATCTCCTTTCATATGCTTTTCTAAATCGTAAATCGCAGGCATTGAGAATGGATTGTGTGTAAACGTCCATCTTCCTTCATCTGTTCTTTCAAACATTGGAAAATCAACTACCCAAGCCGGACATAATTCCTTCGGATTAATCAAGTGCAGCATTTTTCCCATTTCCTGACGAACAGCATCCAAAGCTTTGTTTGCCGTAGCATAATCTGCTGCCGAGAAGAATACGATATCTCCCACTTGTGCATCTGTAGCTTTTATGATTCCTGCAGCAATATCTTCACCCAAGAACTTGATAATTGGCGACTGCAGTTCCTCTTCATTTACGATAATATAAGCCAATCCGCCTAGACCGTGCTGTTGGGCAATAGCCGTAAGGTTTTCGATCTGGCCTTTTGACATACGTTTGTTTCCCTGTTCTTTGGCCGAAACTTTGATACATTTCACAATTCCACCCTCTTCAATAGGCTTGCTAAATACTTGGAAAGTCGTGTCTTTCACAATATCGGTGATGTCCTGCATTTTCAATCCGTAACGCAAATCAGGTCGGTCACAACCATAGAAATCCATTGCATCTTTGTATGTAATCACTTCAAACGGACGTAAAATCCATTTGTTGCCGTATATTTTTTTCACTACTTCATTAAACATTTTGGTGTTTAAATCTATAATTTGTTGCATACTTGCGTAGGCCATTTCCATATCCAATTGCGTAAATTCCGGCTGACGATCTCCACGAGAATCCTCATCTCTAAAACAACGTGCAATTTGAAAATATTTTTCATAACCGCTTACCATCAACATCTGTTTGAACTGCTGTGGCGCTTGTGGAAGCGTATAAAACATACCCGAACCTTTGCGTGTAGGAACAATAAATTCACGAGCGCCTTCATCGGTTCCAGCACTTAAAATTGGCGTTTCAATTTCCAAGAATTCTTCTTCATCTAAAATGTCACGCAATAATTTGATTACTTTATGACGGTTGACGATGGCTCTTCTTACCTCATCATTTCTGTGATCCAAGAATTTGTATTGGAAACGAATCGCTTCGTTCGTTTTAGCCGCTCTTTTAATCTCAAAAGGCAATGTTTTAGATAAATTTAAAATTTCTAAAACCGAAGTTTCCAATTCAATCTTACCTGTACGCAATCCTGCATTGTAATCATCTTCATTACGTCCAACAACTATCCCTTTTACAGAAATTACAGATTCTGGCTTCAATTTCACCAACTCATCAATATTAGGAAATGACTCCCTGCTGATTCGTACTTGGAAAATCTCATAACTTGAATCACGCAAATCAATAAACATCAATTCACCGTGGTCACGAACACTCGCAATCCAACCGGACAACATCACTTCTTCATTGATACTTTCTTCTGACAACTGTGAAATTTTATGTGTTCTGTAAGTATCTTTTATAATAATAGGGATTTCAGGAAGCGTTTCTTCTTGAGCTTCTTTATTCTCTACAACCGATTCTTTGGAAACTTTTTCAGCCGCTTCCTTATTTTCTAAAACTGCAGCAGCTCCCAATTTGTCTAAAATAATTTGACGAATTACTTTACCATTAGCACCTTTTCCGATAATACCTAAAACCTTACCAACTAAAATACCTGCTTTTCCTTGGTCACCCGCTTTAATATCATTGGCTACAGCCTCATTTTCTGAAATTACAGTAGCAATCACTTCTTGGATTCTATCCTCCGAAATGGTGTTTTCTTCAAAGTACTTGTTGTAATCAAAAGTTCTATCTTTTAAATAACCAACAATCGCATTTTGAACCAAAACCGCCGTGATTTTTTCGGCTTTAAATAATTGAAAAATTTCCGTTAAATGAGCAATGCTATGAATATCGGCATAATCTTCGGCCTTAATATTGTTTGCCAAAGTTTTGGCAACAAATGAAGGATCTTTGATTTCGTTATTTATTTCTACAAATGTTTGCGAACGCAACTTATCTGCCGTGAAAAACTTGGCATCTTGAGGCAAAACACCACCGTTAATCAAAATAGATTCAACTGCATACGGCAAAGCGCTTGTATCTACTTTAATAGCTTCAATCTCTGCTTTAATATTTACAAAAGGCAAATCCGGCTCAGAGATAAAACGATAATCTGCTTCAAATTCTTTTTTACGCATTACTTTGGTCTGCTTTAAATCAGCATCCCACAACACGGTCGTTTGGTCAGGTCTAAATTCTTTGTGCTCGATAAAATAATTGAATTGTTTCTCCACTTCTTCCTTCAAAGCTTCGACCATAAACTTAAACGAGTTCAAGTTTTTGATTTCCGTTCTCGGATTCAATTCGTAACTGTGTTTTTTGCGCAAAGACACCGAAACATCCGATTTAAATTCTCCTTTCTCCAAATTCGCTTCAGAGATTCCCAAGTTTTGAACAATACGTTGAATATATTGTGCGTAAGTAGAAGCATCTTCAATATTACGAATACAAGGCTCCGTAACAATTTCAATTAACGGAACACCAGCTTTATTGAAATCGACCAACGAAATTTTCTTTTCGTGCATCAATTTTGCCGCATCTTCTTCAATATGAACCTGAGTTAAATTCACCGTAAATTGAGAACCGTCATTTCGGTAGCAAGAAACGTGTCCGTCAGGAATTATTGGATTGTGATATTGTGTAATCTGAATATTTTTCGGGTTATCCGGATATTCATAATGCTTTCTATCCCAAGAGATCACTTCATTGCTAAATGACGAGTCCACGGCTTTTCCAAAATAAATTGCTTTGGTGATTGCTTCTTTATTTATGGCAGGCAAAACGCCCATTTGTCCCGTACAAACCGAACATATATTTTGGTTAGGTGTTTCTATTTCTTGATTTGGACAAGAACAAAACAACTTGGTTTTGGTATTCAATCGAACGTGAGTTTCAAGTCCAATTACCAATTCTAAATCGTGGGCTTTTATCGCCGCAGTTAATTGCTCCAATTCCATTATATTGTATCTTTTAAGAAGTTTGCGAACTTCAACACTAATTCATCGTTATTTTTTGCGGCCGTAATTTGCAGTCCAGTACTTGTTCCTTGTGGCACTGTTAAAGTTGGCAATTGTCCCAAACTAAAACCAACAGTATAAGCATCGGACAAATACATTGCCAACGGATCTTTTAAACTGTCTCCAATTTTAGGAGGAGTACTTGGTGTAACAGGTGACAAAATGATATCCACTTCATTAAAATCTTTACTGAAATTTTCAGAAATCTGATCTCTTAAAGCCAATCCTTTCAAATATATTTCATCCGAAAAACCTTGAGACAACACTTGGTTCCCTCCGACAATTCTACGTTTTGTTTCTTCTGAAAAGTTCTCAGAACGAGTAACAGCATAGGTTTCAATTAGATTCTCCGCTTCAATACGGTTACCGTAATTGGTTCCGTCAAGACGAGATAAATTCGAAGCCGTTTCAGCCATTGCCAATGTATAATAAGTAGAAACCAAAATATCAGATTTGAAAAAATCCAATTCTTTTACTTCAATTCCTTTGGCTTTTATTTTTTCGATGCTTACCAAGAAATCAGCTTTTATTTGAGCATCAATAGCATCACTTTCGATGAAGTTTTTGAAATAACCAATTGTTTTTACAGCTGAAGTTGCAATTGCTTCTTCACTAATTTCTGAAGATGTGATTGAAGTTTGATCTTTTGGATCTTTACCGCTCATTACATTCAATACAATTCGAATATCTTCAATTGATTTTGCCAATGGACCAACGCAATCCGTAGAAGATGCGTAAGCCATCAAACCGTATCTTGAAACTCTTCCGTAAGTTGGTTTGAAACCGTAAATATGGTTATAACCCGCAGGCTGACGAATAGAACCGCCCGTATCTCCACCAATAGAAAAAACAGTATATTCCTTCGCAACGTTAACCGCAGAGCCACCACTGGAACCTCCAGCAACTAATTCCGGATTAACAGCATTTTTTACATCTCCAAAAATGGTGTTTTCACTGGAAGAACCGTGACCAAAACTATCGCAGTTTTCTTTTACTAATGGAATAGCACCTGCATCCAATAATTTCTGAATAGCAGTAGCTGTATAAGGCGATTTATAATTTTTCAGCAAATCAGAACTTGCAGTAGCGTAAGTTCCTTGCAACATATATACATCCTTAATTCCAAAAGGAATTCCTTCTAACAGACCTATTGTTTCACCGTTTGCAATTTTAGCATCTACTTTAGCAGCTAATTCTAAAGCCAAAGTGTCTATCAAAGAATTTACAGAATTATACGTATTTTGTTTGAGTAAGTCTAATTTTTCTTGTACCAAAGCTGTACAGCTTATTTGTTTTGACACCAATTGTTGGTGTATTTTTTTTATTTGAGATTCCATTTTATCCTTCTATAACTTTAGCAACCACTAAAAAACCATTTTTTTTGTTCGGGAAATTTTCCAAAATAAGTTGCTTTTCCATAGCCGAACTCTCTATCACAACATCTTCTCTTAAATCACTTACAGACACACAATTATGATTGACATTATTTAAGGAATTATTATTGGATGGAACAGCATTTTTTATTACATCAAATAATTGGTTCACGGACTCTGAGGGCTGTGCTCCTTTAATACTCGACAAGATGTCGACTGTCATTGTTTTGCTCATAATTTATTTAGTTTTAAAGTCAAACTTTTAAGTCGGCAAAATTACGAAAGTTTTATTAGGGAATGGTGTTTTATTTTAATGATTTCAACAGTATTTTGTGAAAGAAGATGTTAGTTTAACATTATGTTAGATTTAATTTCTTTGTTGTAAAACTATGTTGAAATAGTAGTTAATTTATAGAGAATGAGACACGAATAAAACGGATGCAAGCAATACGAATTTTAATGGATTCTTATTCTATACTCTCAATCAAATACTTCGTCACATTAATCTCAAAAGAAAATCCTACTTCATTTCCCATCAGTTTATTTCCCAACGGTGATTGTGGAGAAAGGGCAATAACATTAATTCCTTCAACAGCAATTTTAGGAAGTGCCGCACTTAAATAAAGGTATATCCCATTGGCTTTGACCAAACTGCCCACAATAATGGTTTTGGCAATTGTGGTGGAATCGATTTTATCCAAAATAGTTTTTTGGGCAATTACTTCCTTCAATTTATGATTGAGTTTTTCCTGCTCAATATGCATCATCGACAAAGCCGTTTCGTGTTTGTCGCCGGCAGAACCTTTGGCATCGTTTTTAGAATCTTCGGTCAAAGCCACAATCATATCCTTGAAAACATCGATTCTGTCTTGGACTAATTGCAGATACTGTTGGTGTATTTTTTGTTTGAAAGTCATAATTTAGGAAGAAGTTTAAACACTAAGGCCACGAAGAAAGCACTAAGTACACAGAAAAAAAATAAAAAACTTCGTGATCCTTGTGCCTTCTTTGTGAACTTTGTGGTTAAGAAAAGTCTAAAAATCAAATTTATAATTCGCTCCCAAAACTATCTGAAATCCCTGAACTGGGTAATCCAACCATTTTTGATAGCCTTTATTAGTAATATTATTAGCTTTTAGAAAAGCAGTTAATTGGTCGTTATATTTGAATCCAACGTGTGCGTTTACATCAAAATAACTGTCTAAAGTTATTGGACTTGGCACCGTAATATTTACAAGATCTGTGTTCAATTTTTGATCTTTTCGTTCGCCAACGAAGAATACTTTTGCACCAGCATACCATTTTTCGGTGATGTTGAAATCTACATTTGCGTTTAATTTTACAGCTGGTAAATTCCAGGCTTCACTTTGAATATCATTGGTATAACTGCTAAAAGTTCCATCAACACCAAAAGTCACATCTTCTGAAATATCGGCTTTCAATTCGCCGTAAAAACTCACGGTTTTTGTGTCATCATAAACTACTTGTAGTGAATTCCCAAAAGCATAATTTTCATTTGTAGTGTCTTCGTTGTAATCATTGCTTTTAAACAAAGCTTTATTTCTCTCATTTACATAAGAAGCTCGAAGGTTGTAACTCACCGTATTGGTCAATTTTCCTTTCAAACCGGCGAAAACATCATACTGTTTGTCTGTTGGCCTGATGTCCAATGTTGGCGACAAAAAATGATTTTGATTCACAAAGTCCGAATAGGTATTTTGCTCTAAATTCCCTTCGGCACCAGCGTAGAAAATCATTAAATCGCCAACTACTTTTAACGAAGAATTTATGTGCAAGACGTTGCACTACCATTCTGACTATCGACGAAGGAGTAGATTTTTGTGTATCTAGTCCAAGGGTTTGTTCGCATCTACTTTCAATCATAGAGAAGATATTTGGGTAAAGTAGAGTGGGATAACCAGTACTTGTCGCAATGATGCTATTGCATGGCTCGAAGCAAGGTCACTGATTTAAGCGATGCATGTCGCCAACGCATCTTCGATGACCAATTGCAATCGTCCG
>DAORUG010000008.1:0-39570 GCA_035433125.1 Flavobacterium sp. | reverse complement strand
TTTTTATCAATAAATTTATCTTTAATTTTTAAATAACTTTCACCTTCAAACAGATTATCAGGAATTGTTAGGTCTTCAAATCATCCAAAAAAATTAAGATATTTTTTTATTGTTTCAAGTTTTTCTTTTTCATCTGATTTGAAGTATTTTAGTAATTTAAAAAGCCCTTCTCCGTATATTCCTAAAGGTTCAATTTGACCTTCTTTTTCAAAAGTTCTTAAGGATGTGTTTTCAGGGGAATAAATTATAAAATTTTTAAATGAAGATTCTTCAATTTCTTCAAAAACTTTTTTAAAAAAGTCAATTATAATGTCTTCATCTTTTTTCTTTTCTTTGTGCTCTATATTGCTGAGTTCTATGATTTGCTTTACGGTTTCCGGTTTTTCTTCAAAATATTTTCTTGCAAAACGAGTGGCTTCTACTTCAATAATGTCTTTTGATATTAATTGTTTTTCCCACTTAGAATATGGAAGATTATCATTAGTTAAATTATATTTGATAGTATTTGGGTTTGGGTGATATTTATATTCTAAAGATATTGGATTATCTGTATTTTCTATATTAAATGCGGAACGCATTAATTCTGGTTTAGTTACTCTTAATCCTCTAGATGATAAGAATTCATTGTCTAATTTGTTTTCGGAAGTTGCAGATGCTAAAACTAACGCTTCAAGTATATTGCTTTTGCCACATCCATTTTCACCAATTAAAATGTTTATTCTGCCTAATTTAATAGATAGATTATTTATGGATTTATAATTTTTAACACTAAATTCAGTTATCATTTTTTAAAAATTTATTTAAACAAAAATACCTAAATAAATTTAAATAAATAAAATTAAGTTTTTTTTCAAAATAATCGACGAACGGTAAGTTCAAAAAGATATATTTGTCATTCTAAAATTAAAAAATGGAGCTCAAGCTTAACAAACCAATTTGCTTTTTTGACCTTGAAACTACAGGAATTGATGTTGCCAAAGATAGAATTGTTGAAATAGCAATTTTCAAAGTTTTTCCTAACGGAAATAAAGAAAGTAAAACATGGTTGGTCAACCCAACTATTCCAATTCCTCCGCAATCGACCGCCATTCACGGCATCAGTAATGAAAAGGTAGCTAACGAACCTACTTTCAAGGAATTGTCTTCTCAGATTTACAATATGATAAAGGATTCGGATTTGGCTGGATATAATTCCGACCGTTTTGATATTCCATTATTGGCAGAAGAAATGCTTCGTGCCGGAGTAGATTTCGATATGAAAAACCGAGTTTCTGTAGATGTGCAAACTATTTTCCACAAAATGGAAGAGCGAACATTGAGCGCAGCATTGAAATTTTATTGTGGACAAAGTCTGGAAAACGCTCATACAGCCGAAGCTGATACGATGGCAACTTACGAAATTATGAAAGCCCAATTGGATCGCTACCCAGAATTGGAAAACGATATAAAATCGCTTTCGGAATTTACCACCAGAAAGAAAATTGCCGATTTTGCCGGAATGATTGCTTTTGATAAAGACGACAACGAAATTTTTACCTTCGGAAAGCACAAAGGAGCTAAAGTTGATGTTGTATTAGAAAATGAACCGGGCTATTTCAGTTGGATTCAAAACGCTGACTTTCCTTTATATACCAAGAAGGTTTTAACGGCAATTAAGTTGAGAAAATTAAACACGAAGTAGGTTTCAGATGGCAGATTTCAGATGGCAGACGCAACCTGAAACCTGCTACCTGCTACCTGAAATCTGAAAAGAATGAAGATAATCTGCATAGGTAGGAATTATGCCAAGCATATTGAGGAGTTGAAAAACGAAAGACCATCAGAGCCAGTGATTTTCATGAAACCTGACTCGGCGGTTTTATTGAAGCAATACCCTTTTGTGATTCCTGAATTTTCAAATGATATTCATCACGAGATCGAACTGATTGTTAAAATAAACAAAGTAGGGAAATATATAGACACCAAGTTTGCTCATAAATATTATGACGAAATTAGTGTGGGAATAGATTTTACAGCTCGGGATTTACAAAACGAATTAAAAACCAAAGGATTGCCGTGGGAAAAGGCGAAATCGTTTGATGGATCGGCAGTAATAGGCGAATTTTTGCCCAAAACTCAATTTAATTCATTAGAAAATATTACATTTGAACTTACTAGAAACAGCAAAACGGTTCAAAAAGGCAATACCGATTTTATGTTGTGGAAGATTGATGAACTAATTTCTTATGTTTCACAATATTTTACTTTAAAAATTGGCGATATTATTTTTACTGGAACTCCAGAAGGAGTTGCAGCGGTAAAACCAGAAGATGTTTTAGAAGGATTTTTAGAAGGAAATAAATTATTTAGCATACAAATCAAATAAATGGCACTACATTACAACCTAGCAAAAGTGTACGCACTTTCAGATAACGATCCAGAATTTGTCCTGCAAATCGTAACGTTATTTGTTAACGAAATTCCAGAAGATATCGCAGAAATCAAAGAAGGAATCAAAAAGAAAGACCACAAACACGCCTATTCTTACGCTCACAAAGTAAAACCATCTCTGGATTTACTGGGTTTGAAAGTAGCTTTCGAAGAAATTCTTCAGATTGAAGCTTGGACAAAAACTGAAGGTGAAACTAAGGAAATCAAGGAGACTTTTAAGAGCGTCAAACATCAGGTAAAAGATGCGATTAAGGAATTAAAAAAAGACTTCGATTTATAAGAAGCTATTCCTGCTGTACGTTTCAAGTTTTTTTTAAAATCACTTTTTTTCTAAAAAAATAAAAAAGGAGCTTCCGCTGGTCGCTCTTTTTTATTTAGAATAAATAGTGATTTTAGGCAAAAAGCTTTCCGCTTCCATCAGGGCTAAAAACAGATTGCAGGTTTCAGATTGCAGTTGTGTAATTGTAAACTTCCATTTTTAACTTCTAACCTCTAACTTCAAATGAAAGCATCCATAATAACCATTGGTGACGAAATATTAATAGGTCAAATTGTCGATACAAACTCAGGTTTTATTGCCAAATCGTTAGACCGAATTGGTGTTGAAATTCACGAAATGATTTCCATTAGTGACAACAAGCAGCACATTTTAGATACTTTTGAAAAATTGCAGAACAAAGTTGATTTGGTTATCATTACTGGTGGACTCGGACCAACTAAAGATGATATCACTAAGAAAACGTTCTGTGATTATTTTGATGATGAACTAGTTGTGAATGAAGACGTTCTCAAACATGTAACCCAAATTATTGAAGGATTTTACAAACGGAAGATTACTCAATTAAACATAGATCAAGCCTTAGTTCCCTCAAAATGTACGGTGCTTCATAACCAAGTGGGAACAGCACCAGGAATGTGGATGAAAAAGGAAAATACCGTCTTTATTTCGCTTCCGGGAGTTCCATTTGAAATGAAATATCTAGTCGAAAACGAAATTATTCCAAAAATTGTCGTCGAATATAAGCGACCTTACATCATTCATAAAACAGTTTTAACCTACGGAATCGGCGAAAGTTTATTGGCAGAAACCATCGAAAATTGGGAAAATAATTTACCCGATTTTATAAAACTAGCCTATCTGCCAAGTCCCGGTCGAGTACGTTTGCGACTATCAGCTCGAGGAACCGATAAAGAATTTTTAGAAAAATCCATTTTCGAAAATGTAACTTCTTTGTCAAAAATACTTGGAGACAGCATTGTAGGTTTTGATGATGACGAAACTCTTGAAACCGTTTTGGGAAGACTTTTGACACAACAAAACAAAACCATTTCTACCGCCGAAAGTTGTACGGGAGGAAAAATAGCTCAGATTTTGACTTCGGTTTCAGGAGCTTCAAAATATTTTAAAGGCAGTATAGTTTCCTATGCAACCGAAACCAAGATAGCGCTTTTGGGAATTTCTGAGGATTTAATCAAACAACATTCGGTAGTAAGTGCAGAAGTGGCTAGGGAAATGGCGATTAATATTCAGAAATTAATGAAAACTGACTATGCAATTGCCACAACTGGTAATGCCGGACCATCGAAAGGTGATTCAGATGCCGAGGTTGGAGCCGTATTTATAGCATTGGCAACGCCAAATGAAGTAATAATTGAAGAGTTTAATTTTGGTCAACCTCGTGATAAAGTGATAGATAGAGCCGCTGTAAAGAGTTTAGAAATGTTGCGAAAAGAAATTTTAAAAAATGTGTTATAATTTTTTTGCGTAATAGGTTTATTTTTCTTTTCTTTGCACCCTGATTTTGAATAACGATAAAAGATAAGATAATGTCAAGAGTTTGCGACCTTACAGGTAAAAGAGCGATGGTAGGAAATAACGTTTCTCACGCTATGAATAAAACTAAGAGAAAATTTTCTGTAAACTTAGTTAAAAAGCGTTTTTATCTTCCAGAAGAAGATAGATGGATTACTCTAAGAGTAGCTGCATCTACGGTAAAAACAATTAATAAAAATGGAATCGCTGCAGTTTTGAAAAAAGCACAAGCAGGCGGATTTATTAAATAATCCATTCCTAAAAATATATCAAGATGGCAAAGAAAGCAAAAGGAAATAGAATCCAAGTAATTTTAGAATGTACTGAACACAAAACAACTGGTGTTGCAGGAACTTCAAGATACATTACAACTAAGAACAAAAAAAATACTCCAGACAGATTAGAGATTAAAAAATTTAATCCAATCTTGAAAAGAGTAACAGTTCACAAAGAAATTAAATAATAATTAGAGATTTTAAGATAATCTTAGATGTCATATTTGAGATATATTAAAATACAAATAACATAGAATCATGGCAAAGAAAACCGTAGCATCCTTACAGACATCTTCTAAGAGATTATCAAAAGCCATCAAAATGGTAAAATCTCCTAAAACTGGTGCATATACATTCGTAGAATCTATTATGGCTCCTGAAGCAGTTGATGAATTCTTGAAAAAGAAATAATTAACTATCGCATTATATAGAAAAGCTACTTTCATTCGGAAGTAGCTTTTTTATTTTTTATATTTACCGCCAGAAAAGAATGTAATCATTGAATTTTTCTTAAGTTAAATACATAATTGATTTTGCAATTTTCCATTCTTAAGTTGCTTATCATAAATAATATATCAAATGAGTTTTTTTAAAAAATTATTTTCTTCCGATAAAAAAGAGTCACTTGACAAAGGTCTAGAGAAATCAAAAACATCTTTTTTTTCTAAGTTAACTAAAGCTGTTGCCGGAAAATCTAAAGTTGATGATGAGGTTTTGGATAATCTCGAAGAAATCCTTGTTTCTTCGGATGTGGGTGTAAATACAACGTTGAAAATTATCACCCGAATAGAAAAACGTGTTGCCGAAGACAAATTTCTAGGAACCGATGAATTAAACCAAATTCTACGAGAAGAAATTGCAGGTTTGCTCTCTGAAATCGATTCTGGCGAAGCAACAGAATTCGTTATTCCAATCAACACCAAACCTTATGTTTTGATGGTTGTGGGTGTAAACGGAGTTGGAAAAACTACCACTATTGGTAAATTAGCTTATCAATTCAAAAAAATGGGATTCAAAGTTGTTCTTGGCGCAGCCGATACTTTTCGTGCCGCAGCAATCGATCAACTGCAAATCTGGGCAGATAGAGTTGGAGTTCCTATTGTAAGACAAAATATGGGAAGTGATCCAGCTTCGGTAGCTTTCGACACTTTGCAATCGGCCGTTGCTCAAAATGCCGACATTGTCATTATTGATACCGCAGGACGTTTGCATAATAAAATCAATTTGATGAACGAGTTGACCAAAGTAAAACGCGTAATGCAAAAAGTAGTGGGCGATGCACCACACGATGTTTTATTGGTTATCGATGGTTCAACAGGTCAAAACGCTTTTGAACAAGCCAAGCAATTTACAGCAGCTACCGAAGTGACTTCGCTTGCAGTGACTAAACTGGACGGAACTGCCAAAGGTGGAGTGGTTATTGGGATTTCAGACCAATTTAAAATCCCTGTAAAATACATTGGCGTAGGCGAGGGCATTGAAGATTTGCAGGTTTTTAATAAATATGAGTTTGTAGATAGTTTCTTTAAATAAAAAATGATTGTCAAAGTTTCGAATTTTGACAACCATTTCTATACTAATTTCACGATGAATTTTTCTTCCATCAAAAACATACCACCCATTTTTCTTTACTTTTTGAGCTTAATATCCTTTGTGTTGTCTAATGTAGTTAGAGACCAAAATTTAGTTTTGTATTATATTTTGCTTGTTTTGGGCGCTGGTTTTTTCATTTTCGGATTTTTCAAAAGCAGAAACAAAAAGCAATAATTATTGGTACAAAGCACTAATTTTTGTCCATAATTCTTCATCAAAGCCGGATAGTGCAAAGGTAGGATTTGCAGGATTTGCAACATCTCCCATTCGTATTACAACCATTTTTTTGCTTGGAATCACATAAATTTTTTGGTCATTTTTCCCCAAAGCCATATACATATCATTGGGAGCAGTTGCAATCAAACTACCTTTAAATTGCAATTGGGATTGTGGTAAGTGGAAACTTTCTTTTCCGTTCAACCACCACAAATAACCATAACCTAAATTGATATTTTGCGATGTATTAGTAGCTTCGTTAAAATAGTTTTCGTTGAGAATAGTTGTGTTTTCCCACTTCCCTTTGTTGAACATTAGCAACCCAAAACGAGCCATACTTCTTGTAGTACTATAATACACACTATTATTTTCCACTTGAATCCAAGCTCCTGTCATTCCGATTTTGTCTCTTAATTTGGTGTTGAAATAGTTGGTCCACGTTTGTCCGCTTGCTTTGGCAATAACATCTTGCAATTTTACATAAACGTTATGATAAGCCCAACGCGTTCCTGCATCGGCTTTGTAGGTTAGATTTACCGGGTCAACACCATCGCCATTCGCAATATCTTCGATACCAGAAGTCATAGAGAGCAAATGTTTGTTGGTTATCAGATTTTCTTTTGCTAATGGCATATTCGTCCAACCAGTTCCAATATAATCAGAAACTTTGTTGTTGATGTTTAGTAAACCTTCTTGTTGAGCAATTCCTGTCATTGTTGCTGTCAAAGTTTTTCCTGCACTAGCCCAATACCATCCAGTTGAAGCCGAATGTCCGTTGAAATAATTCTCCATAACGATTCTTCCATTCACCAAAATAATGAAACCTTTTGAGTTTTTTAGTGCTAAATAATCTAAAAGAGGTTGAACGGCAGTTTGTTTCCAACCCAAATCAGCAATAGATTTGGTTTCCCAAACATCACCTGTTTGTGGTGGGAAGTATAATGTTTCGATAGGAGTTGGAGTTGGTTCAGGAGTATCGGAGCTGCAACTAACACAAAATAAAACAATTAGCAAAGGGTAGATTATTTTATACATATTTCGAAGGTTTGGAGATAAGACCAAAAATATTGAAAAAAGTTTAATGAGTTTTTTTATTTTTTATTTTCTTTGAAATTTAATAAGAGTAACTTTGTCGAAGAGGGTAAAACATTTTTTTATTCCTAAAGCCCTAGCCCTGATGGCAACGGCATCCTTTTGTGGCGGTGTTCGCCGCAAAAGATACAGTGAACAGCAGGATTTAGCTCCAAAACAATAATTTTATGAGAAACATAGTTGGATTTTTATTTGTTTCGTTTCTTTTAGTCTCTTGCCAGCAAAAGATAAAAACGGAGGATATTGCCAAAATTAATGGCTATTGGGAAATCGAGAAAGTCGTTTTTGAGGATGGTAACAGTAAAGATTATACGATAAACGAAAGTTATGATTATTTTGAAATCGGTAAAAATAATAGTGGTTTTCGTAAGAAAGTAATGCCACAATTGGACGGTACTTTTCTGGTAAATGAAACCCAAGAAAGTCTAAAAATAAGATTAGAAAACGATAAAGTTTATCTGGATTACAATACTTCTTATGCCAAATGGTCTGAGGAATTGATTGCGATTTCTGACGAAAAAATGGTTTTTATGAATTCCGAAAAAAAGCAATATCATTATAAAAAAGCAACCCCAATAAATATTCTAGGCGATGGCAAAAAGACTAAATAATCAAAGCACTGTTGGAGATGTTTTGAAACATATTATCCAAGACAACAAATTGCAGCCGGGAATGGATCAAATTGACGTTAAGGACGCTTGGAAAAATCTAATGGGAAATGGAGTTAATTATTACACTAAAAATGTGGTTTTAAGAGGAAGTACTTTGTATGTGGAACTTTCTTCGGCAGTTTTGAGAGAAGAATTAACCCACGGAAAGTCGAAAATTGTCGCCATGATAAACGAAGAATTGAAGCGAGAAGTGATTAAAGAAGTTGTTTTGAGATAACAAGATTTGCTTCGCCAGTTGGCTCTCGCTCGAGTTAGTTGGCAGTTTGCAGACGGCAGAATTCAGAAATAAAAAAATCCCATTTCAAAATTGAAGTGGGATTTGTATTTTATAGATTTTCAGCAGCGTTCTGCTACCTGAAATCTGTAAACTGAATACTAAAACTGCTCTCTTCCTGCAAAATGAAAAGCGCCTTCGATGGCAGCATTTTCATCGCTATCCGAACCGTGAACTGCGTTTTCGCCTAATGAAGTAGCATACAATTTACGGATAGTTCCTTCAGCAGCTTCAGCTGGATTGGTTGCACCAATCAAAGTTCTGAAATCAGCAACGGCATTTTCTTTTTCAAGAATTGCAGCAACAATTGGCCCACTTGACATAAATTCTACTAATTCTCCAAAGAATGGTCTTGCAGCGTGAATAGCATAAAATTTTTCAGCATCCGCAACGGTTAGTTGTGTAAGTTTCAATGAAATAATTTTGAAACCTTGATTGGTTATCATTGCCAAAATATTTCCAATGTGTCCGTTTTTGACAGCATCGGGTTTGATCATTGTAAAAGTTCTATTGGTAGCCATTTTGCATTTTTTTTGATTGGGGGCAAAAATAGTATTTATTTATTGAATAATTACCCAATTTTGCCTTAAAATTCGCAAGATTAATTTATTATTTATATTATAAATTCTTGCAACTTAAACTTTGAAAATTAGTTTGTTCTTATAAAGTATCCACAAAATTATACTCCAAAAGACAGAATAAACTAATGCGTAGGTCAAAGAAGCATCCATTGGATTTTGGAATAATGGTACAATTCCATAATTATAAAAGTAACTTTGAAACCCGAGTAATTCACCAGGAAGTTGTGGATGATTCACTTTTATCATAGAAATTGCCTCAGGAATTATTCCTGAAAAGAAAAATACAATCATTGGGTTTACACCCCAAATCAGGAATAGTTTAATCCAATTTTTATGGTTTGCAATATCAATTATATAATACAAAAGGCTCAAACATAAAGTGGCTAATCCTGATGTTAATAAAACAAATGAGCTGCTCCAAAGTGATTTATTTATCGGAAATAGAACGTTCCAAATCAATCCAAGAATGACAAAGCCAATGCCAAAACCAATCATTTTCTTGACAATTTCGAGTTTTGACTGCGGTAGATTCAACATTTGTCCCATTAACATTCCTATTATTCCTGAGGCAATTGCTGGTAACATAGATAATATTCCTTCTGGATCCCAAGTTTTTGTTTGGCTGTACATATGATTTTTCAAAAACAGATTATCGATGTATGCTGCCAGATTTGTACCTTTTTCGAGATTTGCTGCTCCAATTCCTGGGACTGGCACAAGTGTCATCAAAGCCCAATAGCCCAATAACAGCGATACAGCTACCAGAATTTGAGTTTTCATTGTTGACTTTAAATACAAAAGGGAAGTGAAAAAATATACAATCGCAATGCGTTGTAAAACCCCTGGAATCCTAACATCTTGATAGGCTGGAATACCGCTGTAAGCCAGAAAGAGTAAAATTCCTAAAACAGAAAATGCTAAAATTGCTTTTATTTTTGGGCTAAAGGTTCCCAATAATGCATAGGCAACTAAGAAGGTTAATGTTAATTTTTCTATCAATAAAGGAATGCCTTCCAAACCAAGAAATCCTATGTTGCTGTAAAAATTCAGGAATAATCCTAAACAGAAAATGCGTAAAGAGCGCACCAATATTTTATTAAAAGTTGTGCTGTCCCAGGTTTTATTTGGCATTGCAAACGGTACAGCGGTTCCCATTATAAAAATAAAAAAAGGAAAAACTAAATCGGTTGGCGTCCAGCCATTCCATTCGGCGTGTTGCAAAGGAGGATAAATCGACCCCCAACTTCCCGGATTGTTGACAATAGTCATCAACATGATTGTAAATCCCCGGAAAACATCCAGTGAAGTTAAACGTTCTTTAATCATTGGTTTGGTTTTTTGGTTGTTATAGAATATTTGTTTGTATAATTTTAATGTAAAGTTATAATTTCAAAATTGGCATCTAAAGGTTTCAAAATCGCTATTAGTTTGTCGATAAAATCATTTCCGTTTTCTAAATAAAATTCCGAAAAATTGGCTTGGCGTTCTTGTAAACTCTGGTTAGGAAATAGTTCATTTTGCAAATCGGTAATTCGCTCTATTATTTCTGAATATTTGCGTTTTTGAGCTTTTAACAAACGTTTTTCTAAATTTTCTAACCCTTTAATTTGTTTGGCTTCCTGTGCTTTTACTGCGCCAAGAAATGACTTGTCGGTTTGATTTGCAATTTCAAAAAGTGCCTCAAATTGTTTTTGGAGTTGTTCTTTTTGAGGTGTAAAATCGATTGGAAACTCTGATAATTGTTCCGTTTTGGTATTGACCAAATCTTTTTGTTTGGAGAACAAATCACTCCAAGACAATCCTAATTTATCTGCTTTTTTTGCTTGCTTTTCGGTTGCCAATAACGCTGAATTTCGAAGTAAAAGTACTGGAAAAGTAACGTTTACAGCATCGAAAAAGGATTTTAGTTCCAGCCAATAAGCAATTTCTCCGCCTCCGCCAATGTAGCATAGATTTGGTAAAATCACTTCTTGGTACAAGGGACGCATAATCACGTTAGGGCTGAATTTTTCAGGATGATTTTCTGTTAATTCTAAAATTTCGCTTGCTGAGAATTCAATTTTGGTGTTATTGACTTTGTAAATTCCATCTTCTAAAAGAATACGTTCCCGCAAATCATCTTCCATATAAAACAAATTAATCTCACGTGGATTGACTTGAATGGTATAATCTTTAAGTTCTTCGGTGGTTTCAAGAACTTTTTTATGGGAAGTTTGCTGCTTTAATTCTTCCTTTATATAAGGTATAAATGTTCGTTTTAAATCTTTATTGTCGGCATCGAGAATAACCAATCCCTGTTCGCCAAAAAGTTCGTTTGCCAAAAAACGTGTGGCATCTGTCAAATTAGAATGATTCAAATATGATTCTTGAAAAAGTTTTTTGATAGCTTCGGCATTTTTTCCTGATCCCAATTCTTGAGCGAAAACTTCATAAAAATCAGCCAAACCTTTGGTAGATAATCGTCCAACGGGACCAGAACTTTCGGTATTCCAGCGAAACTTTCGACCTTTGAAATTGAAGTAATTGATTTCATCAAAATCGTGGTCTTCGGTCGCCATCCAGTAAATGGGCACAAAGTTTTGTGACGGATATTTTACTTTTAATTCCTTGGTTAAATTAATCGTCGAAATAATTTTATACAAAAAATACAAAGGTCCGGTGAACAAATTCAGTTGATGTCCGGTTGTTATTGTAAAAGTGTTAGATTCTTTTAAAAGTTGAATGTTGTTTAAAATTATTTCAGAAGTACTTAGTTTGGCATATTGCTTTTCTAAAACAGAAACTAAAATTTTTCTTTTTTCATTGCCATTGAAATTTTCTTTCTTTTCCTGAATTTGTGCTTCGAAGTTTTCAAGATTTGGAAACCGATTGAAAAGGGACTGTAAATGCGATTTTTGATTCAAATAATCATTCATCAAAGGAGAGAAATAACCTGAATTTTGAAAGCTGATACAGTCGGTTGGCATATTGAAGTTTATTTTATGCTAATTTACCACAAATTATTGGAACTAAATATTTGTTACTTTCGAAAATTAGCATCATTTTTATAAAAATATTTTATACAGCTATGCGAGAAAATTCCAATCATGATAAAGTGAATTCGATGAAACATGTGCTTTTTGGCAGTTTAATAGGCACAACCATTGAGTTTTTTGATTTCTATATTTATGCCAACGCTGCTGTTTTGGTTTTTCCACAATTGTTTTTTCCGGGATCGGATTCCACTATTTCTACCATAGAATCTTTGGCTACTTTTTCTATCGCTTTTTTTGCGCGTCCAATCGGTTCTGTCGTTTTTGGACATTATGGTGATAAAATCGGCCGGAAAACCACCTTGGTTGTTGCCTTATTAACGATGGGGGTTTCCACCGTTGCCATTGGTTTTTTACCAACTTATGCCAGCATAGGAATTACTGCTCCTTTATTATTGATGGTGTTCCGATTTGGTCAAGGATTGGGACTTGGAGGCGAATGGGGAGGAGCCGTTTTATTAGCAATCGAAAACGCACCTCCGGGAAAACGAGCTTGGTACGGAATGTTTCCACAATTGGGAGCGCCAATAGGTTTATTACTTTCTGGTGGTACTTTTCTGTTGTTGAGCGATATATTGACCGACGAGCAATTCTTTGATTATGGATGGAGAATTCCGTTCATTGCCAGTGCTGCATTGGTCGTTGTGGGATTTTATATTCGATTAAAAATTACCGAAACACCTTCTTTTATTGCTTCTTTGGAAACCAAGAAGCAAGTCAAAATCCCGATGATAGTGTTGTTAAAGTCTTACAAGCGGGAACTTATTTTTGGAACTTTGGCAGCTGTCACCACTTTTGTGACTTTTTATTTTATGACCGTTTTCTCTTTGAGTTGGGCCACAACTGATTTGGGATATTCCAGACGTGACTTCTTGATTATGCAACTTTTTTCGGTATTGTTTTTTGGAATTTCGATTCCTGTTTCTGCAGTTTTAGCAGATAGATTTGGTCGAAGAATGGTGTTGGTTATTATTTCCGTTGGCATTGCCATTTTTGGATTGTTTTTTTCTTCGCTGCTTGGTTCAGGAAATACGACTTTAATTACGCTCTTTTTATGTATGGGAATGACATTAATGGGATTGACTTATGGACCGTTAGGAACTTTTCTTTCTGAATTATTCCCAACAGAAGTGCGTTATTCAGGTGCGTCGCTCACTTTTAATTTTGCTGGAATAATTGGAGCTGCTTTTGCTCCGTTAATTGCCATTTGGTTGGCAAAAAATTATGGACTCACTTATGTTGGTTTTTATTTATCGGCAGCAGCGGTTCTGACTTTTTTCTCGCTTTTGATGACTAGCAAAAAGGAACATAAATTTTAATTCTCAGCTATTTTTTTTAAAATTATTGATTTTCGTTTTTGATTATTGAAAAAGTATTTTTCTATCCGTATACAAAACGACATCTTTTATTACTAATTTTTGAATTGCGGAGATTAAAGTTTCCATAACTTTATAGTCTGGTTTTTGTCCTTTTACAGGTAATGAAATATTTAATTCGTCTGCATCTTTTGCATAAAAGTTTCTACCATAATTAAACTGTCCATTGTAAGAAGTTTTATGAATTGCTGTTGTTACAAAAATTGATGCAAATTTTGGTAATTTATCCGTGTGAACGACTGCAATATGGTCATCGCCGCCATAATTGTAATTACGATATTTTGCAGAACCAAACATATCAATTGTTGTTGTATTTGCTGGAAAAACAATAACTTTATTACCAATAAATGCCGAAATACCCTCATCTGTTTCGCCAGCTGTTACAAATGGTAAAGTTCCAGAAATTCTGTCAGCACTTTTTAATCGTCTGCCTCTAGTTGATTTTCCAAATAATGTTTCAAGATTAAATGTTTGCCATTCGCCTTTCTCATAATCTGTCAAAACCTGTTGTTCCTCGGCTGTTAAAGTATAATTTTTTAGACCAGAAGCAATTAAATAGGCTTTTAACTTGGCAATAAGCTCTGCTTCCAGCTCTGCCATAAAGTTTTCCATAAAATTAAAATCTATTATGCCGTTTTGGGTGGGGAGGAGGATTGTTTGATTTCCAATTATTTTGACACTAAAACTTGAACTTCCCCAAGAGAATGAACTGAAAGATTTAGTCATTGTTAAAATAAAAAATTGTGCATTGCTTTTATTAAATCTGTTATTCTTTGATTTTAAAATTTTGATTTTATCTCCTGTAAAATATGGTTTTTCTTGATAAAACATTGTTGCTGTATCTTGGCCGAATGAAATTGTATTTCCATCATTTAGAAATTTTTCATCTTCATTGATATAACCACGAATGCCATTATTTAAACTTGTTCTTACAATATATGGAAATTTACCATAATCTAAAACATCAACCTTGTTAGCATCAAATCTTTTCTTGTAAGTGTTTATCTCAAACAAATCTCCCAATTTAAACTCCCCCCACTCAACTTTTTCTAATTTTTCGTTGAGTAGGGCATCTACTTTCCCACATTTTCAGCTGTGTTTTGTTTTAGGATAGTAGAAACTTCCCAAGCCAAATAATCACTTACAGTTTTTTTGAAATCTTGTAAAGACGGTTTAGTGTCTGTAGGTGCTGATTGGTTCCAATCGGCTCCGTTTTTAGGATCAATGGAGCCTTCGTGATACTCTTTAGTGGTAAAAATATTGAGTTTGCTTTTGCCAAAACGAACCAAGTTGACCACCTCTTCATATCGTTCTTTGGCTTGGTTGGTATCTTTGAGGTTATTGCTGGTTTTTTTGCGGTTGGTTCTTGTGTATCCATCTTCGGTAAAATCGATAAATTTTACCATTTCGTCTGGATGGTGCTTTTCGTTTACTTTGAAAACGTAGATATTAGTATTGACACTTGATTTGCCAATAAAAATATCAACTGGCATTTTGATACTTGCCAAAAGTGTGTGTTTCTCTAATATTCGTTTGGTATACTCTTTGGCTCTTCCTGAACCAGCCGAATTTTGAATAATAATAGCGGCATACCCTTTATTCATCATTCCCATTGCTTTTTCAACAAAGTTCATCCCGTTTCCATTGGCTGAATAGGGCGGATTAAGTATAAAGGAATCGGCTGGAAATTTATTATTTGTTTTGCCAAAACCATAATTTCCGTCGAAATCTAGCATTGAATCTTTATTTAAAATGTTAGAACTTCCGTCGCCCATCAAAATCATATTAAGAATGGCTAACATATAAACGCTAGAAAGCAACTCTAAACCAAGCAACTGTTCGGCTTTGATTTTTATTTCTTTTTGAGTTAATTCTTCTGGCGAAGTAATGGTGTTTTTGGCATCTTTAAGCATTTCATTCATAGCAGCAACCAACAAACCCGCTGAACCAGTGGCAAAATCCCAAACATAAGAATCTTTATTAACACGAGCCAGTTTTACTAAAAGATTGGAAACATAAGATGGCGTAAGTACGACATCGTTTAGTTTGTCTTGCGAAAAACCTAACCAACCATACATTTCGTTGAAAAGTTTTCCTGTAAAATCGGTTGTTAAACCAATCTTGTAATATATACCTAAATCGTCTACGATTTTTGTAAATACTCTTTTGAGTTGGCTTTCGCCATCTTGAATTTTATTTATGTTTTCGGTTGTAAGTGTGTTTTGTAAGGTACGAAGTATTAGATTTTTCTTTTCTTCGGGAATTTCTTTTGCATCGAGAAAGGCTTTTATTTTTCGTACTATAATCTCGCCATCTGTATTGCCGATTTCGATAGAAGATTTGAAATCGGTTTTTTCGAGTGGTGCAACTTTGCCAGGAATTCCGAGCGTTGCAATAATAGAAGCGGCAACGATATAGACTCGATCATTTTCGCCTAAACCTTTTTCGTTGTCGTAAATATCGTGATTAAGTTTTCGTAAACTGACATCAATTTCTTTTTCTCGTTGTTCTTTTATTTTTTCAATTTCTTCTTGCGTTAAACTCAATGTTTTTACTTTCTCTATAAACGCATCAAAGTTTTTAGGTGCTAAAAAAGAAAAATCTGAAAACTCCCCCACTTTTTGACCCACACCATAATTGGTTTTAGAAACAAAGTACACACCAACATTATGTTTGATATTTCCAGCTTCATCTTTATAACCTGTCATACCGATTGCTATAATGTCGGTATAACTTGTATGATGTAAAATTGCATTGGCATAATGCACCGCACCGTTTACAGCAAATGAATTGATGTTTTTAAGATTAGGTTCGTTTTTAGCGGTTTTATTTTCTACTTGATGGTTTGCATCGAGTTTTACCAAACTATTTTTGTAACCCTTGTACTCAATAAGAATAGGATAGAAGTTTAAATTTTTGTCTTGCAATAGTATTTTTGCATCTACACGATTTCCACCAACACCACCATTTTTAGAATAATAGTCAGAAAGTGCTTTGTCAATTTCAGTGTTTACAGATTCTTGCTCTAATTTGTATGGTAATTTATGTGATTTAAGCCATCCGTTTGCTAAATCTGCAATATTAGGTTCTACTGATTGTGCCATAATTTTTTATTATACCGAATTTTTTCAAATGTAAAAATAAAATCGGTTGTAAACAATCGATTGAATACAATCGGTTAAAAACAATCTTGACATCATAATTTTATCTTATGAAAAGGATAAGAAAAACAGAAATACCACAAGCTGTTATTGAACTGGGTAATAGGATAAAAGATATTATTAAAGAGAAAAATCTTATGCCTAAAAACGTGGCATACGATGCAGGATTGGATGTTGAAAATTTGAGGAAATATATCAAGGGAAATCAAGAAATGAAGATAACTACTATGCTGAAAATTGCATTAGCTCTTGAAGTGGAACCATCCGAACTTATCAAGGGTTTAAAGATTGATTTTGAAAAATAACGAATGTTATATTTAGTAAAAACAAAGTTTCCTTAGGTGTCTTTACAGAATGTTAGTTGCTTTGCATAAGTGTTGAAATATTAAAAAAGAGGTAATAAACTAAGAATGGTTACCTTTTTTTGCAAAATTTCACTTACCTATTGTTTGAAAAAATCAGTAAACACTAAATTTTAATTTTACTTTATACACAAAACAATTGCTTTGACTGCCAAAGTTTTTATCGTTAAAAATCCATGTAATCTGCTAAAAAAAAGTAATTTATAATTATTTTTTCAATCCAAATTTAATTCATTACAAACAGTACTAATTACACCTTAATGTCTTGAAAATTATTTGAAATGGCATACCGAATCAAATGGGTAAAATCTTCATTATCAAGTTTTGGAATTTCAAGAATGGAATTCAATAAAGTAGTATCATATTCATTGACATCCGTTATAAAGTAAGGTTTTAGGTGTTTGCCAATACTTTCGTAATACATTTTTTCAACAGAGTTCTTGTACTCAAAATTCAAGTCGTTAGCTATAAAAGTAAAATTCGTATAACCCACTTCATTCATAATCAACTCCAAACCTTTTAGCATATTGAAACTTTTTTTGTTGACTATATTCAGTTGCTCAATATCATCTTTTTCAAATGTATTTGCAACAACTTTAGCAACATAATCAACGGGGATTATGTTCAAACTGGTTTCGTTATTGACTATAAACCTTATGTTTTCTTGTTTGCCTTTGCGTTTTGCAGTAAAATGAAAAAACTTTGCCAAAAGATAAAAAACCATATATTTTGGAATGAAAAAGTTGTTTTCTGTTCCTAACATTTTGCCACCAATAACGCTTGGACGGAGAATTTGGAAGGGTAAGCCTATTGCTTTACATTCTTTGGCAATAAAATTCTCGGAGTGATATTTGGCATATTCATAAGTATTACGATGCTCGGGTGTGAAATCTAAATTATGAAAATTAGTATCAATAAGTCCCTTTCGAATTCCAGATGAAAAAGCAGTTCCAATGTAAATGAATTTTTTTATATGCGGATGTAAAACCGAAAAAAGAGTCTTTGTTAATTGAACGTTTTCATCGAATATTTTCTCTTTTAATTCCTCATCGGTAGAGAGATTTACATAACCAGCCGAATGAATAAGGTATGCTCCTTTAATTTTTTCTAAAAATAATTCCTCATTTACAACTATATCAAAGCTTATGATTTCAATATATTTATTAAGTTCATTTAGTCCAATGTTTTGAAGGATTTTTGGTGTATAGTAGCTGGATAACAAATCGGTTATGCGATTTTCGGCTGAATTTTTTCCGTTATTTCGGGCGATAATGTAGAGCTTGTTATTGAGATTCGGTTTTTTTATAAAAAGTTCCAAAATCTCATACATGATATGAGAACCTAAAACACCTGTGGCACCAGTAAGAATTATTTTCATTAAATTTTTGTTCTAATTTGCAAATATAACTTTTTTGTAATCAATTCTTGGCAGGTTTAATGTTCGGCGTTTTCTTTTAAAAAGGACAGCATTTGTTCTGCTTAACCAGCAATTGATGGTCTAGCTTTTAAGTTTCAAATAACTAAGTTGTTGTTCAAGAAATCCAATTCTTTTATAAAATAACATACTTTTGCAAAAAACAATTCCTTTGAAAACCCAAGTATTTCTTATTACGCCACCCTTTACCCAACTGAATACGCCGTATCCGGCAACTGCTTATATCAAGGGGTTTCTGAATACCAAAAACATTTCGGCAACGCAGGCGGATATAGGTATCGAAGTGATTTTGAAATTGTTTTCGAAAGAAGGATTGAAAAGTTTGTTTCAAGTTTCAGGTTTCAAGTTTCAAGTTGGAGAAGTTTCAGATAATTCGAAAAGAATTCTTGCTCTTCAAGACGAATACATCAAAACCATCGATTCGGTGATTGCCTTTCTGCAAGGCAAAAATCCAACCTTGGCATTGCAAATTTGTCAGGAGGATTATTTGCCTGAAGCTTCTCGTTTTGAGCAATTGGAAGAATTGGATTGGGCTTTTGGAACGATGGGAACTCAGGACAAAGCCAAGCATTTGGCGACTTTATACCTCGAAGATATTTCCGATTTTATTGTGGATTGTGTCGATGCTAATTTTGGTTTCAGCCGCTATGCGGAACGTTTGGGACGAAGCGCCAATTCTTTCGACGAATTATATTCGGCTTTGCAAGAAGAACCAACTTATATTGATACCATTTTATTTTCTCTTTTAAAAGATAGAATCGAAACCATCCAACCCGAATTATTCCTGATATCAGTTCCCTTTCCTGGGAATCTATATTCGGCTTTTCGTTCTGCACAACATGTAAAAAAACACTATCCGAATGTCAAGATTGCTATGGGCGGCGGTTTTCCGAATACCGAATTGCGTTCGCTTTCTGATGCTCGTGTTTTTGAGTTTTTCGATTATATCACTTTGGATGATGGGGAAGTTCCAGTCGAAGAACTTATAAATGCTGTCACTTCGAGCGCGTCATCCCGAGCGAAGTCGAGGGGCGAGAAGCAATATAAAAGGACTTTTCTCCTCGAAAACGGAAAAGTAGTGTATAAAAACAATTCATTAAAACCAGATTACAAACAATCCGAAGTCGGAACGCCTGATTATTCCGATTTGTTTTTGGATCAATACATTTCGGTTATCGAAATCGTGAATCCAATGCACCGAATGTGGAGTGATGGTCGATGGAATAAACTCACAATGGCGCACGGTTGCTATTGGGGGAAATGTACATTCTGCGATATTTCATTAGATTACATCAAAGTTTACGAACCCATTGCCGCCAGTTTATTGTGCGATCGAATGGAGGAAATGATAGCGCAAACGGGTCAAAATGGTTTTCATTATGTAGATGAAGCTGCGCCACCGGCTTTGATGCGAGCTTTGGCACTCGAAATTCTTCGTCGGAAATTAGCTGTCACTTGGTGGACGAATATTCGATTCGAAAAAAGTTTCACGGGAGGTTTATGTTTGTTGTTGAAAGCCTCAGGATGTATCGCCGTTTCTGGCGGGCTTGAAGTAGCTTCGGACAGATTATTGCAATTGATTGACAAAGGCGTTACCGTAGAACAAGTAGCAAAAGTCACTCGAAATTTTACCGAAGCTGGAATAATGGTACACGCATATTTGATGTACGGCTATCCAACACAAACGGTTCAGGAAACGGTCGATAGTTTGGAAATGGTGAGACAATTGTTTGAAGTTGGTGTTTTGCAATCAGGTTTTTGGCACCAATTCGCGATGACGGCACACAGTCCTGTGGGAATGTATCCAGAGAAATTTGGCGTTGTCAAGGAAACAGAAACTATTGGAACTTTCGCCAATAACGATATTAATTATGTTGACAAAACAGGAATCGACCATGATAAATTCAGTTTTGGCTTAAAAAAGTCGCTCTTCAATTTTATGCACGGCATTTGTTTTGACTATGAGTTGCAAGATTGGTTCGACTTCAAAATTCCGAAAACAAAAATCCATACCGATTTTATTACCAATGCTTTAGAGGAAGAAGAAGATTTTAATATTAAACCAACTGCCAAAATCGTTTGGTTAGGAGGGAAGCCTCTTATAGAACATTTTACAAAATCCAAAAAAGGGAATTCTTGGGAAATGATGACCTTGACTTTTCACGACAAAAAGGAAAGTTTTACCATTCAAACTGGTAAAAAGGAAGGAGAATGGCTGATTCAAATCCTTCAAAAAACCTCAGTTTCTAAATCTAAAACTTACACTTTTCAAGAAATAAAATCCGATTTTGAAATTACTTTAGAAAATTTTGAATTATTTTGGTATTCAAAGCCTGTGAATACTTTGAGGGAATTTGGATTGTTAATTTTGTAATACTCGAAAATTCTTTCAGTATTTATCACTTTAATCAATATATTTCAATAGAAATCAGTTATTTGTGTAAATTTAATCGTTTTTCCAATAGTATTTTATAGACTTTGTAAATGTAATATTGACTGTTAAAGATTGAACTTTTATTGTTAAATTTATATTATAAAATTTACAATTATGAGTTCCGATTTTAAAGTTAAAGTTGACGATACTTTTGAGTTTGATTTCAACAAGGAAAACACCTCAAAATTAGATGCGGTTACTATCCAAAAAAACAAGTTTCACATTCTTCAAAACAACCTCCCTTTCAAAGCTGAAATTATCTTTTCCCATTTTTATCAAAAAAAATATACCGTTAAAGTCAATAACAATATTTATCAAGTTGCGATTTCAAATCCATTGGATATTCTCATAAAAGAATTGGGTTTTGAGGTCGGAGTTTCCAAAGTGATAAAACTGCTCAAAGCACCAATGCCTGGTTTAATTTTAGAAATTAATGTTGAAGTAGGACAAACTGTAAATGAAAACGATAATTTGCTAATTCTTACTGCGATGAAAATGGAAAATAGTTTGCTTTCGCCACGTGATGGGGTTATCAAATCGATTGCTATCAATGTTGGGGATTCAGTGATAAAAGGTGATTTATTAATAGAATTTGAGTAGTTGATATGAAAAAGATACTTGTTGCCAATAGAGGAGAAATCGCCCTAAGAGTCATGAAAACTGCTCAAAAAATGGGCATAAAAACGGTCGCTGTTTATTCCACAGCAGATAGAAATTCTCCTCACGTAAAATATGCCGATGAAGCTGTTTGGATTGGAGAATCGCCTTCAAATCAATCCTATTTAGTAGGCAATAAAATTATTGAAGTGGCCAAAGCATTAAATGTAGATGCAATTCATCCTGGTTATGGTTTTTTGAGTGAAAATGCCGATTTTGCTGCTGAAGTTGAAAAAAATGGAATTATTTTTATTGGTCCAAAACCCAAAGCTATTGAAATAATGGGAAGTAAACTAGCCGCAAAAGAAGCGGTTTTGAAATATAATATTCCAATGGTTCCCGGTGTAGATCACGCCATTATCAATATAGAAGAGGCTAAAGAAACGGCAAAATTTATTGGTTTTCCAATTTTGATTAAAGCCTCGGCGGGTGGCGGAGGAAAAGGAATGCGTGTGGTAGATAATGAAATCGATTTTGAATCTCAAATGAATCGGGCCATCAGCGAAGCTCTAGCGGCTTTTGGAGATGGCTCTGTTTTTATTGAAAAATACGTAGCATCTTCAAGACACATCGAGATTCAAATTATGGCCGACAGTCACGGAAATGTATTGTATTTTTTCGAAAGAGAATGTAGTATTCAGCGTCGCCATCAAAAAGTGATTGAAGAAGCTCCTTCCTCAGTTTTGACTCCCGAAATACGAAAAAGAATGGGTGAAGCTGCGGTTCTAGTAGCCAAATCTTGCGATTATCTTGGAGCTGGAACGGTTGAGTTTTTATACGATGAAAACGATAATTTTTATTTTCTGGAAATGAATACCCGTTTGCAAGTAGAACATCCAGTTAGCGAAATGATATCTGGTGTTGATTTGGTCGAACTCCAAATAAGAATAGCTCGTGGAGAAGCATTAGCCATCAAGCAAGAAGATTTAACTATAAAAGGACATGCTGTCGAACTACGTGTTTATGCTGAAGATTGTATGAATAATTTTTTGCCAAGTGTTGGTCGTTTAGAAGTCTATCAATTGCCAATAGGCGAAGGAATTCGGGTAGATAATGGATTCGAGCAAGGAATGGATGTTCCTATTTATTACGACCCAATGTTGTCTAAATTGATTACGTACGGAAAATCACGTGAAGAAGCTATCGAAATTATGCTCAAAGCGATTGATAAATACAAAATTGAAGGAGTTGAAACGACTTTACCTTTTGGTAAATTTGTTTTCGAACATGAAGCTTTCCGTTCGGGAAAATTCGACACCAATTTTGTAAAAAAATATTATTCACCCGAAGTAATAACTGCCCATAAGGCTAAAGAAGCTGAAATAGCTGCCTTGATAGCTTTGAGACAATATTTTGAAGATCAAAAAATAGTACGCCTACCAAATTAAGAAATCATGGAAAACAAAATACAAGAACTAAACGATAAAATTGCTTTGGCATCTTTGGGTGGAGGTTTAAAACGCATTCAAAAACAACATGAAAAGAAAAGATTATCGGCTAGAGAGCGTGTAGAATATTTGATGGACGAAGGCTCTTTTGAAGAAATTGGAATGTTGGTTACCCACAGAACTTCCGATTTTGGAATGGATAAAGAAATATATTATGGTGACGGTGTTATTACTGGATATGGAACGATAAACGGAAGATTGGTTTACATTTTTGCCCAAGATTTTACAGTTTTTGGAGGTTCTTTGTCAGAAACGCACGCTGAAAAAATTTGTAAAGTGATGGAAATGGCCGTCAAAATGGGTGCGCCAATGATTGGTCTCAATGATTCCGGTGGCGCAAGAATTCAAGAAGGAGTGCGTTCGCTTGGCGGGTATGCCGATATTTTTTACAGAAATGTACAGGCCAGTGGAGTGATTCCTCAAATCTCGGCTATTATGGGACCTTGTGCTGGTGGAGCGGTGTATTCTCCCGCAATGACCGATTTTACGATGATGGTCGAAGGCTCCAGTTATATGTTTGTTACAGGACCAAATGTGGTCAAAGCGGTAACAAACGAAACCGTAACTTCCGAAGAATTGGGTGGTGCAATGGCGCATTCAACCAAATCGGGTGTCGCACACATCATTTCTGGAAATGATCAAGAATGTTTAGATGATTTGAAACGATTGTTGAGTTATTTACCTCAAAGTAACAAAGAAACTCCTGCGAAATTACCGTATGTTTTAGACGATGAAATCAGAATGAAATTAGCTACCGTAATTCCCGAAAGTACCCACAAGCCTTATGATATGCATGAAGTAATCTCAGGAATTATTGATGAAGATTCGTTTTATGAAATTCATAAAAATTATGCTGAAAATATCATTGTTGGTTTTGCCCGATTAGCGGGAAGAAGTGTGGGTATTATTGCCAATCAACCGCTGTTTTTAGCGGGTGTTTTGGGTGTTAGAAGTTCCAAAAAAGCAGCTCGTTTCACCCGTTTTTGTGATTGTTTCAACATTCCACTAATTGTTTTGGTAGATGTGCCAGGATTTCTACCTGGAACGGATCAGGAGTGGGAAGGCATTATTATTCACGGAGCCAAATTATTGTACGCTTTGAGTGAAGCAACTGTGCCAAGAGTTACTGTAATTACTCGGAAAGCTTACGGCGGAGCTTATGATGTGATGAATTCCAAACATATTGGAGCCGATATGAATTTTGCATGGCCAACTGCCGAAATTGCGGTGATGGGAGCAAAAGGTGCTTCTGAAATTATCTTCAAAAAAGAGATTAACGATGCTGAAGATCCTGAAGCTAAACTTTTGGAAAAAGAAAATGAATATGCTGAATTGTTTGCCAATCCTTATATCGCTGCCCAACGTGGATTTGTTGATGAAGTGATTCTGCCTCAGGATACCAGACGTAAATTGATAAAAGCATTTAGCATGCTTGAAAATAAAGTAAGTGTTACTCCAAATCGAAAACATGGAAATATTCCTTTGTAAAAGTTGAATTATTTTTTAGTTCAGAATTTTCATTTTTATTATTTATTTTTGAAAGTAATTTTAAATATTTAAAGATGAGACGCTACTATATATTATTTGTAATTATATCTTTTGGATTCACTTTTGCGAATGTATCATGCAATTCGAAAAAAGAAAATTCCAGCGAAGTAGTAGCTGAAGAACAACTTGAAAATGTTGTTCATTATAGTAATATCCCAATAGATAGTTCTGCAATATCTTCTTTTTACAAGACTTATCCAGATTTAAAAAAGTACCAAAAAGAAACCATTTCCTTATATGAAAAACACAACTATAATCAGATTTGGTATGACAAAAAGGGAATTGTAGAATTTGGACATTCTCTGTATGCCAGATATTCAACTATCGAAAAAGAAGGTCTTAAAGTTGTTTTCCCGTATCAGAATATGCTGGAAGGAATTTTCAATGATGATGTAGAAAATACCCTAAATCAAGAAACTATGGAGTTGATGATTACCAATCTTTACTTTTTTTATGCCGATAAAGTATACAATGGATTGGATTCTAAAATTTCAACTGAAATGGGTTGGTTATTACCTCGAAAACAAATTTCCTATGTCAGTTTGTTGGACTCAGTGATGCAAAATTCAAAATCGTCATTAGATGATTCAAAAGTGCTTATTGGACAATATTATAAACTTCGGGAGGTTTTGGTTAAATATCGGGAAATCGAAAAAAACGGAGGTTGGAATTCAATTGATTTAGACCCGAATTTAAAATCCTATAAACCCGGTGACAGCGCCAAAGCTATTGGCCAAATTAGAGAAAGATTATTCGTTACGGGTGATATTAAAGACAATAACAAGAGTGCAATTTATGATCAAGAACTTGTTGAAGCCGTAAATCATTATCAACTTCGAAATGGATTTAAAAGCGACAATTTGATTTTTCCAAAGCATATCAAACAAATGAATCAGCCTATTGGAGAGCGAATCAAACAAATAATGGTCAATATGGAGCGTTGCCGTTGGATTTCTCCCGAAATTACAAACGCTTATGAATACATTTTGGTAAACATTCCTTCATATAATCTTACCTTTATTCGTGATGGAAATGTGGCGCTAAAATCACCAGTTGTTGTTGGAAAAACGATGAATAAAACAGTGATTTTTAGCGGAAAAATGAGTTATATCGTTTTTAGTCCCTATTGGAATATTCCAACAAGTATTATTAGGAAAGAAGTTAAGCCGGGTATGGCCAAAAACAAAAATTATTTGGCTCAGCACAATATGGAATGGAATAATGGAAACGTACGACAAAAACCAGGGAAAAATAATTCATTGGGATTGGTGAAATTTATTTTCCCCAATTCGAATAACATCTATTTGCACGATACACCTTCGAAAAGTTTGTTCGAAAATGAAACCAGAGCCTATAGTCACGGTTGTGTGAGAGTAGGAAAAGCCAGGGATTTAGCCATTACTATTTTAAAAGAAGATAAAAATTGGACTCCAGCCAAAATTGATGCAGCAATGAATTTGGGTAAAGAAAATGCTTATGTTTTAAAAAATAAAATTCCTGTTTACATCGGCTATTTTACAGCTTGGGTAAATGAAGAGGGAGAATTAAACTTTTTTCAAGATATTTATGACCGAGATGATCGCTTGGCTAAATTAATTTATTCCGAAAATTAGAAAAACTAAGAATTATTTTTCTGATTGATTTATTCATCAAAGCGCTTCGAATGGTATTACTGAAAGGACTTTCTAAATCGCTCATTCTTTCGAGATGCCATTTCCTGCAAATTGTTTGTTTCGTGTGATAGTTCAATAATTTCAATGGTCGAATCTTTGCCTTTTAACCAAAGCGGATAATTAGTTTAATTAGATTCGGTAAAGGTTTCCCTAATTTTTATCATCTCAATAACAAATGTATGTTGTTTTGTAAAGTATAAAACGAATAAATTCTTGCCGAATTACGATTCTTTGTTGAATTCTAATTCAATAGCATATATTTTTTATATTTTATTACTCAGATTATTAAATTAATTTATCTTTATAGAAAATTTAATTTTTTGTGAATTCTACCCAATTCTATGAAAAAATTTCGTGATTTCAATACCTACTTTAAGCTATTAATATTGATTATTGGCACTAGTGTTTTGTTTTTTTTGTTATATGTAGTGCTTTATATTTATACTACTAAACAAGAAAATAATCTATATAAAACTACTCAAAATCAATATTATAACGAAGTAACTTCAATAATTCAGCTTCATTCAAAAACACCTATTTCGACCATTATTGATGTTACTTTTTGGGATGAACTAAAAAATTTCACAGAATCTAAAGATGAAAAATGGTACAATACCTATGTTGCAAGTCAATTTGAAACTTACGAAGTTGACTACATAGGGGCTTATACGGTTGAAGGCCAATTTATTATAAAAACCGCAAATTCAAAAATTAAAACCAAAGATTTTATTCCAAAAGAGGTTATGATACGTTTGTATCAATCAAAGTTGATGCGGTTTTATATGAAAATTCCTGAGGGTGTTGTCGAAGTTTTTGGAGCCACAATACATCCTTCAAATGATCCTAAAAAGAACAAAACCAAACCCTCGGGTTATTTTTTTATGGCTAGACTTTTAGATCAAAGTTATTTTAAAAATATTGGAAACATTAGCAGTTCAGACATAAAATTAGTTGCGCTCAATAGTGCTAGTAATGTTGAGGTAGATGCTCTGGAGGCAGTCGTAAAACTGAAAGATTATAAACGGGCTGATGTGGCAAATTTAGTTTTTAAAAGATCTTTTAATTTGCATTTTAAGAACACAAAACAAATTCTTATTGTATTGATTTTGGCTTCTTTAATCAATATTTTTGTCTATTTCTATTTCTCTAGAAAATGGATTTACAAGCCTTTGAAGATCATTACAGATGTTTTAGAAACAGGAAATGAAAATTCAATAGCAGTTTTAAAAAAACAGCCCGGCGAGTTTGGCTACATTGGCAATTTATTCGAAGAGAATAATTATCAAAGGAAACTGTTAGAGCTTTCTAAAGAAAAGGCCGAAGAGAGTGACAAACTCAAATCTTCTTTTTTGGCTAATTTGTCGCACGAAATTCGGACTCCAATGAATGCTATAGTTGGATTTAGTGATTTGTTGAATGAACCCAATTTAAGCGATAAATCAAAGGAAGAATATTTGAAAATAATAAAAAAATGTGGCATTAATTTAGTCTCAATTATCGAAGACTTAATAGAAATGTCTAAGATCGATTCTAAACAAATTGCACCAAATTATAAAGGAATTGATTTAGATGCTTGTGTAAAAGAATTGTATGAAACAATTAGAGTGACAATTCCAAATAATAAAGAACTAGAGTTATATTTTATTGAAAATGAAAAGCGTATTCCAAAAAATATCCTGACCGATGAAATTAAATTAAAGCAAGTAATTGTCAATTTAATTTCTAATGCCATTAAATACACTGAAAAAGGGAAAGTTACTTTTGGTTACCAAATTAATGAGAAAGATAAAACCATAGAATTTTCCGTAAAAGATACCGGATTAGGAATTGACGAAGAAAATTTAAAAGTAATATTTGATCGATTCAGGAGAATTGAAGATGAATTTTCGGTAGAATTGAGCGGTTTGGGTCTTGGTTTAGCTATTTCTAAGGCTTATATCGAAATGCTTGGCGGAACAATAAGGGTGAGTTCAAAAATTAAAGTAGGTTCCGAGTTTATATTTACAATTCCATTAATTTATGATGAGTCAAGTCCGGTTCAAAATCAAATCGATGCGTTGAATGTTGCAATTAAGCCAAATTATGAAACAATTTTGGTCGCTGAAGATGATAATATTAATTTTCTGTTGATAAAGAGAATCTTAGAATTAAAAGAATATAAAGTTTTGCGAGCGCTGAATGGTCAAGAGGCTGTTGATATGTGCAGAAATAACGCTGATATTCATTTGGTTTTAATGGATATTAAAATGCCGGTTTTGAACGGTTATGAAGCATTTAAAATTATAAATTCTTTTAATCCAAAACTTCCAGTAATTGCACAAACAGCCTATGCATCATTTGATGATTATGAAAAAATTATGAAATCGGGTTTCACCGCCTACTTATCTAAACCTTTAGACAAAGAAAAAGTATATGAATTAATTGATTCAATATTCTATAACAGAATACTATAAGTTTATTTTTAATTGTACTTTATGGTCTTTTATTCTTTATGATTTAAATAAAGGAAGATTGACAATCAAACAGGTAATTATTGAAATCATATTGAATTCATAAATAGTGTCCCGTCCTGAATAATCGATACAGATTATTCAGGACGGGACTTCTTAATTAATTTTTTAGTATTGATAAAAAAATTAATGTCTTAAATCTGCAACCGAAAATTTCGGATTTTTATCATCTTTGATATACATAACATCTGGATAAAAAGTAACTTTTCCCGTTTCAATGTCATGCATAGCACCTACAACTCCAATTTGACCACTTTCAACCATTTGTTCCAGAATAAAACTGCGCTCAATGATACTTTTTACATTTCTTTTTACATTGATAACCGAAACATTTTCAACAAACGGACTATTCTTTGAAGATCGGTCGGTTTTGGTAGTTTTTTCTTGGTAAACAGCGGGTTGAATTTTAGACAATAATTCGGTAAGATTACCCATTTCAACATGGTCGCAAGCTCCTTTTACCGCGCCACATTTGCTGTGTCCTAAAACTACAATTAGTTTTGAACCTGCAATTTTGCAAGCAAATTCCATGCTTCCTAATATGTCTGTATTGATTACATTTCCTGCAATTCTTATTGAAAAAATATCTCCCAACCCTTGATCAAAAATTAATTCTGCTGATGTTCGGCTATCAATACAGCTTAATATTGTTGCAAATGGCCATTGTCCTTCTACAGTTTCATTGGCTTGTTGCAATAAGTTGCGATTGGCTTTTAAATTTTTGATAAATCGATCATTTCCTTCTTGTAAATATTCTAATGCTGTTCTCGCAGTAATTTGTGCTTGAGATTCTTTAGTATGTGTTTTCATTTTTGTTGGATCTTATTAGTGTTTTAATTTGTTGTAACGAATACGTGTTTTTCTTCTTCACCTGTATTTTCAAGTTCATATTCTTTTTTAAATCCAATCAATTTTACTTTAATATTTTCTTCTTTAGCCCTAATTTTTTTAAATTCTTTGATTAAATCCAATACATCGTGCGCAATATAAACCGTATCTTGAGCATTAATAATTACTTTTGAATTTTCAGGAATCTCGCTTAAGGTCTTTTTAATCGCTGCTTTATTCAAGAAAGAAACTTCTTGGGCTAAATCAATATGAATGACATCGCCATCGTGGTATTCTTCTTTTCTGAAGTGATAGGCTCTTTTCATATTTCCTCTTAATATAGCGAAAACACTAATGATCAAACCTAAAGCAACACCTTTTAGTAAATCTAAAAATACAACTGCTAGTAATGTAGCAATGAATGGTGCAAACTGGTATTTTCCATTCTTCCAAAAATGTTTGAATGTTGCTGGTTTTGCCAATTTATATCCTACTAACAATAAGATTGCGGCTAAAGTAGCCAATGGTATTTTGTTCAATATTGCAGGAATTGTTATAACGCTCAATAATAAAAGTATACCATGTATGATGGCGGACATTTTAGATTTAGCACCAGCATTATTATTCGCCGAAGTTCGAACAACAACAGATGTCATAGGTAAACCACCTAAAAGGGAGCTAACCAAATTGCCAATTCCTTGTGCTTTAAGCTCAACATTCGTGTCTGTATATCGTTTGTGAACGTCCATTCTGTCAGCTGCTTCGATACATAATAAAGTTTCTATTGATGCAACTATTGCAATAGTTAGACCAATAATCCAAACTTTTGGGTTGGTGATCCCAGAAAAATTAGGAGTTACAATAATTTGTTTGAACTCTTCTAAAGTAGATGGGATTGGTAACGAAACCAAATGATCTTTCCCTATTGCCAACGAGCTTCCCGTTGAAGTGAAAATTTCATTTAATACCACACCTAAAATGACCGCAATAAGTGCTCCGGGAATTAATTTTAATTTCTTTAGAAAAGGAACTTTATCCCAAGCAATTAAAATAATTAAAGACATAGTAGCTATAATTATGGACCCGAATTGAACATAATCGACAATACCCAATAATGATGAAAATGTATTGCTTCCGTCTGATTGTGAAAATGCTAAATCTCCTTCAAAATCACTATCGTAACCAAAGGCATGCGGGAGCTGTTTTAGAATAATAATAATTCCGATACCAGCCAGCATTCCTTCGATTACATTTGTTGGAATGTAATTTGAAATACCTCCTGCCTTTAGGAATCCTAGTCCTAGTTGGATTAGACCTGAGATGAAAACGGCTGTTAAAAAGATGTCAAAAGCGCCCAAATCAGTTATTGCTGTTAACACAATTGCTGTCAAACCTGCCGCTGGTCCAGAAACACTTAAATGAGATTTACTTAAATATCCTACTACAATTCCACCGACAATTCCGGATATAATACCTGAAAATAGAGGAGCGCCAGAAGCCATTGCTATTCCTAAACATAGTGGCAAAGCCACCAAAAAAACCACTAAACCTGAAGCAAAATCAGATTTGAGGTTGGCAAAAAGATTGATTTTTTTTGTCATAATACCTTACTAAAAATTAAATACATAAATTTTCCCAAAATTAATTATATGGGTAAATTGATTTTAAAAATTAAAATCAACAATGTATTAAACTTGTTCGGGTGGAGGAATGAAAATTTTGGAGGAAATTTTATCGTGCTTGAATAAACACTCGGAGAAAATAGGACTGCAATTCAATTGAGATAAATCGACTGCAGAACTCGTAACGTCAAAACTAATAATGGCTTTAATTTCTTTTTGTGTTTTTTCTTCTTCCGAAAAACTATAAAATGCTGACATGTCTGCATCCTTCTCTATTACACTAATAACCGCCGGTGTAATTAGAAAGCTCACGAAGATAAACAATAAAAGGCTCGCAATTATTTTCATAATCTGCAAATATAGAATTAATGAGATGAAATTGAAATTATCGTATTGAATTTAAAACAAAATTAACATCTCAGTATTAACGGATAGTAGTACAAATGATTTTGAAAAAAAATGCTCTTTTTAATCGATAATGAATAGGTAAAAATGCAACAAGTTTTACCCTTTAATATACCAAGCAATAGTGTGCTTATTTTACTTTTCTGTTCAAATAAATATTGATTATTATCCATTAAAATTCATTTTTTTACAGTTTATGGTTTTATTTTGATTTTTTAATAAAATTACGATAGGGGTATTTTTAAATGGGGGTTAATGATGTTTTGTGCTAAAAAATGTCATTTTTAACTATTTTTTGCAATTAATTATTCAAATATCGCTTAAAATTGAGGGGTAAATTAAAAATAGACAATATTAATCTAATAAAAATAAATGATTTAAATAAGGATAATTTATTTTTTAGCAATCAATTTTTGGTTATCAATAATTCTTTCGTTGATAAGTTAAAAAAGCCTTTTTTTAATTTTTAAGTTTAACAAAAGTTGATAGATTTGCCTCAGAAAAATAGTGTTTTTCGACACAAATTTACACCTCAAAAGAATGATTTTCTTGTTTATGAAAATATATTTTGTAGGAATAAATTTAAAACCAATTAAAACTAAATCAATAATTAAACTAAAACAAACATGAAAAAAGCAATTTTTATTTTAGCTCTAGCGCTAACAGGAACTATGGCATTTGCACAGGATGCGCCAACATCAACTCCATTAGAAATATCTGGTTCAGGAGATTTGTATTACAAGTATGATTTTTCAAAAAATCCTAATATTCCAACAAGTTTTGCATCAGATCAAAATTCTCTTTCTTTAGGAATGCTTGACATTGCTTTAAAGAAATCGGTAGGAAAAGCATCTTTTGTAGGTGAAGTATCTTTTGGTCCAAGAGGACAATATCAATCAATCCCAAATGGTGACGGTGTTGATGGAAATTCATTTCACATCCAAAATTTATATGCTACTTATGCATTTACTGACAAATTTAGTATGACTGCAGGTTATATGGGAACTTTCGTTGGTTATGAGGTTATCTCTCCAGTAGCTAATTTCCATTATTCAACTTCTTATTTGTTTACTTATGGACCATTCCAAAACGCTGGTGTAAAAGCAAATTATAAAATATCTGATAAATTTGGGGCAATGTTAGGGGTATTTAACGATTCTTGGAATACTTACAAAGCAGATCCAACAAAAGGGCTAAGTACTATTGGAGCTCAATTATCTTATGCTACTGATGGAGTTAGTGCCTACTTAAACTTTATGGACGGTTCAGTGAGCGGTACTATTATTGATTTAACTGCTACATTTCAACTTTCTGAAAAATTCAAATTGGGCTTGAATGCTGCTGATTTTTCAAATACAGGTGATGTAGGTTATTCAGGTCTTGCTTTATATCCATCTTACGCTATTAGTGACTCTTTTGCTTTAGGATTACGTGGTGAGTATTTTGATTTTAAAGAAGGTTCTGGAGATAGTTCTGTAACTGCTTTTACTTTATCAGCTAATTTAAAAGCTGGAGGTTTTACTTTCATTCCTGAGTTTAGATTGGATAGCAATTCTGATGAAGTATTTATGGATTCTGATATGGCTCCTACTAAATCTGCATCACAAGTTGTTCTAGCTGTGGTTTACGGATTCTAATTTGAGTCTAATATAATATTAAAAATATTTTTTTTTACTGCCAAGATGCTGTTTAGAGTGTCTTGGCAGTTTTTTTATATTATAGTTTTAAAGTTGTGAATTGAATTCTGTTTGCTCTTTAGTTTGGAGGTTTCTTTTAAAATCAAACATTCAGATTGTCAAATTAAGAATTTCATGTTCAACATTTTTCTATCTGTGAGGACCAAAAAATCATAGACTGGCCGTTAGAGTAAAATATATCTCGCAAATTATTGGCTAAAAAAAGAGGTCTTTTGCTTATGCAAAAGACCTCTTTTTTTACTGTTTTTTTAATATTACTATTGTTTCTTATATATGTTATAGATAGTATTTATTGTTTTTTCATCTAATACACTATCAACTTCGGTTTGGATATAATGAAGTTTGAAAGCTGCAATTGCTGAGGGCAAATTTTTGGTATTATAACCAATAATTTGCAAAGCTTGCTGTACATTGAAATTTGCAGGCGCTGTTTCTAGTACTTCATCTGGCCAGATACCAAAGCCATTTAGAGCAAGAAGTTTCCAAGGGAATAGCTTACTTGGATCTGTTTTTCGGCTCGGTGCAATGTCGGAGTGACCAATAATGTTTTGAGTAGGAATGTTGTAATCTTTTTTTAGTTTTGTTAGCAAAGCCAAAAGACTTATAATTTGTTTATCTGAAAAAGGTTCAAATCCATTATTGTCTAATTCAATTCCGATTGAAGCTGAATTGATATCAGTGTTTTTTCCCCAAATGGCATTTCCTCCGTGCCAAGCCCGAAGATAATCATTTACCATTTGAACCACTCTGCCATCATCAGCAATTACATAATGAGAGCTTACTTGAGGTTTTGTTGTAGTAAAGGTTTTTAATGTTTGGGCCAATGAGTCTTGAGCTGTATGATGGAGAATGATAAAATTAGGTTTTCTAAGATTAAAATTGACCGTACTTATCCATTCGGTGTTAATTCCGTTCATTAATGCAACAGGAGATTTTATGGATAACGTATCTTTGTAAAGTGCTAATGGATCTAGAGTTGCTACATCAACAGGCAATATGGTTGCGCTACTGGTTTCTAATTTTGCAGGTTCAGTATTGGATATTGTTTCCTTATAGCCTTTGAGTTGTTCTTTATAAGATTTATTACTTGCTTTATAAGGGTTTGAAGAGCAAGAAACAATACTAATAGATATCGCTATCGAAAAGAAAGTGTAGCGTAATATATTTTTCATAGAGCTTATTTATTGTTATTTTCAGGAGCTTGTTCTTTCTTCTTTTCTTTCTTTTTTTCTTTCGATTTTTTTGGTTGTCTTTTTTCTTCTTTAAAAGCCATGTATTTTTCTTTTTGGTCTTTGTTCAAAAAATTAATTGTTTTTCTGTCGGTACTTTCTGCAAGTGCTTTGTATTCATTTATTAAATCCTCTTCAGATAAATTTAATTTAGAAATTCTACCTTGCGCATTTACGCTTTCAATCAATACATTCGTTATGGCAATAGTTTGAAGTTCATCAAGTCCTACTGCGGGCTTCATGTCTTCCATATACTTTGCTACAATTTCTTCGGCAGGAATTTCTTTTGGTTTTTCTGGCTCGCTTCTTTGATTCATTCCGCCCATTTGGTTCATTCCATTCCGCGAACCGTTACCATAACTATTTCCTCCATAACCATTATTACCATATTAGCAGAAATGGTATTTATTGAGATCAATGTAATCAAACTAGCTATAAATAAAGTTGTAGTTTTCATCTTAAGTTTTTTATTGTTGTAAATTTAAGCAGGTTCTGCGAATAAATCAAATTCCGTAGCGTCTATAATTTTAACCATTACAAATTCACCTGTTTTAACGTAATGTTTTGAAGCGTCGATAAGTACTTCATTATCAACATCTGGACTGTCAAATTCTGTTCTTCCCACAAAATGCTCTCCTTCTTTTCTATCGATAATACAACGGAAAGTTTTGCCAATTTTCTCTTGGTTTAAATCCCAAGAAATTTGAGATTGAAGCTCCATAATTTCATTGGCACGCTCTTGTTTTACCTCTTCGGGAACATCGTCAATCAAATCAAAAGCGCTGGTATTTTCTTCGTGCGAATAAGTAAAACAACCCAAACGTTCGAATTTCATTTCCTGAACCCAGTCTCTCAAAGTTTCGAAGTCTTCCTGAGTTTCGCCAGGATAACCTACAATCAATGTGGTTCTAATGGTCATTCCGGGAACTGCTTTGCGAAATTCTTGTAATAATTTAGTGGTTCTTTCTTTCGTTGTGCCACGTTTCATCGATTTCAAAACAGCATCCGAAATGTGTTGCAACGGAATATCAATATAGTTACAAATCTTTGGTTCACGTTTCATAATTTCTAAAACATCCATCGGAAAACCAGTAGGGAAGGCGTAGTGCAAGCGAATCCATTCGATACCTTCTACTTTTACCAAAGCTTCTAATAATTCGCCAAGATTACGTTTTTTGTAAATATCCAAGCCGTAATACGTCAAATCTTGTGCAATAAGAATCAATTCTTTTACACCATTTTTTGCCAAACCTTCAGCTTCTTTAACGAGTTTTTCTATGGTTTGCGAAACGTGTTTTCCTCGCATTAATGGAATGGCACAAAAACTACAAGGTCGGTCACAACCTTCGGCAATTTTCAAATACGCATAGTTTTTTGGAGTTGTGGTCAAGCGTTCGCCCAGCAATTCGTGTTTGTAATCTGCACCCAAAGCTTTTAGCAAGGCAGGTAATTCGGTAGTGCCAAAAAACTGATCTACATTTGGAATTTCTTTTTCTAAATCCGGCCTGTAACGTTCAGATAAACAACCGGTAACGAATACTTTGTCGACTAAACCCCGTTCTTTTTTGTCGGCATATTCTAGAATCATATTTACGGATTCTGCCTTCGCATTATCAATAAATCCACAAGTATTGATGACAACTATGTTGCCTTCTTCTTCGTGAACGACATCTTTTCCGCTCGCTTTCAATTGTCCCATTAGGACTTCGCTATCATACACATTTTTAGAACACCCAAGGGTGATCACGTTGATTCTATTTTTTTTTAAAGACTTGGTTCTCATAGATTTATAATCCCGATAATTTGGGAAGTTGGCAAAATTACGATTTTTATTTTTAGGAGCATAAATCTTTGTTTTTTTAAAGACGTTTTGTCCCGCTGTCCGCAGTATCTTTTGTGTCTCCCGATAGCTATCGGGAGGACACAAAAGGATACTTTCTACCATCGGGGCTATTTTATGACCTTTTGTATTTCAGTAAAATGTTTTTCAAAGAAAAAACCACTTTAAATCAAGAGTCAAAGTGGTTTAATCTTTTTTTTTAGTTTAAATAATTTTCACTCCTTTGGAAAGAAGCTGGGTCAGGATTACATTTCAAATAACAAAGTCATTGTGAAATTATTGTTGGTAGTTTTGATATTTGCACCATCAGTAAATCCTTGGTTGAAGAAAGGCTGTTGCGAATTTCTTTGGGCATTGGTATATGCAAAATCCAATTTGAACATTCCAAAATTATATCCTAAACCTCCCGAAAAAGAGTTTAAATCACCAATTGTTGTATTGTTTTTGTATGGACTTTCTTCGAAACGATAACCACCCCTAAGACTCCATTCTTTAATTTTGTATTCAGCACCAAGTCGCAATTCGCCTGAAGCCTTAAGAATGTTGCCCATTTCGGCATTCAAATCTCTAAAATAAGGGTCGTTTTCTGGCTCGAATTGGGTATCGCCATAATCTTTATAAGAGTAATCGATGCTTATAAGACCAGTTTTCCCAAAGATATAAGCAAAACTTCCTGTAAATTTATTTGGGGTACTTAATTCATAAGGTGCATAATAATTAATAATTCGAGGGTCAACATCAGCAACTTTTTCTTCGATAGTATTAGCGCGTACAGCAGTAAGATTTTGAGAAAACTCATCGTTTAAATTGTACCAAATAGGAGAGTCATAAGCAAATCCTAAACGAATTTCTTTAGTAACTTTTGCAATGGCTCCAATTTGAAATGAAAATCCAGTACCATAAGTATATAAGTTGTTGTTAAAACGTAAATTAGTTACTGTATAATCGGTACCCAGATTATTTCTGTTAGATTCATAAAAACTGGTAGATTGCACATAATCTGTGAAATGCGAATTTAAATTAATACCTATATATAGTTTATCTTTATAGGAGGTTGCAGCATTAAAAGATAATTTACCGTTGTATCCATTAGAATAGATACTATTTTCTTGATAATAATTTCCTCCCGAAGTAACGTTAGAGACATATCGAGTATTATTAGGATTTGTATCATCAGTGGGATTTATAACATATCCCCAATAACCTAAATAGGCTTGTTGAGCTCCGTGGTCTAATTCTGCATATCTCGAATAATTATTACTATTATCATCGATAGCACCCAACGGCACGCCATTAGCATAACTTAAAAAATACTTATCGACAGAATTAGTTGGGTTTACGCCAGCAGAAAAGACTGAATTGTCAAAATCATTTATATTTTCGTAATTTATTGCAAACGAAAACTTTTTCCAATTACTTGTCGGGTTTTGGTTTTTAAAAACAAAAACTCCACCCGTTTGATTCATATCAAAATTACTTTCTGAATCGGAAGTTGTTGTTCCAAAATAATTCGATTCATTTTTTTTATTGAAAGTACTTAACGATATAGTAAGTTGATTATTCGAAAAAATGGCAGAACCTGCAGGATTTACATTTATAGAAGATAAATCGCCACCCAGCGCACCAAAAGCACCACCCATAGCTCTAAAACGAGCAGTTCCATTTAAATTGTCCTGTGCATATCGAACCGCATCTGGAATTTCTTGTGATAGAACCACATTAAAAGTGAAGCCAATAAATATAAGGTAATAGAGTTTTTTCATCTTTAGTTCAATTTAGGTTATATTTTATTTATTCGCAAAACATATTATCTTCTTCCGCCTCCGCCACCAGATGATCTTCCACCACCGTAACTGCCGCCTGATGATGATCTGGTACTACCACTGTTATAATTATTATTGGAACTTGGAGTATAAGTTCTTGTGTTTGAGTAATTTTGACTTCGAGCACTGTTTGCATTGGTGTTAGTTCTTGTTCGAGTAGTATTATTTTGTGAATAATCTCTGGTCATAAAAGAAGAATTATTTCTGGTAGCGCTACTTGTAGCATTTCTTCTTGTGCTAGTATTATTATAATTTGATGTTCTATCAGTATAAGATTGGTTTTGTGAATATCTGTTGCCATTTACTCCATAAGCATAAGAAGATCCTCTTCTGCTTGAATTATAAGAATAATTATTATTGTATCCATATCCATAAGCAGGATAACCCCAACCGTATCCTGGATAACCCCAGCCGTATCCATAATATGGGTAACCCCATCCATAGCCATAATAAGGATAACCCCATCCATATCCATAATATGGGTAACCCCAACCATATCCGAAACCTATTCCAAAAGACATATTCCAAGGATCATTGTATACATTTACAACATTTGTTTCTGTGTAACCTTGGTTTGGAATAATGATGGTGTCATTTGAAACCTTTATTTCATCTTGCAAAGAGCTGAAATAGTTTTTGTACTGAGTACTTGAAACTGATTGAGCTTCTTTGGCTGTGTTGCCATAAATTCCATCACTATCATAATAAGAACTATTTTGATAAGAACCGCAGGATGTTACAAGAACACTTAAAAATCCAATTAATGAATAAAGTGTTACATTTTTGGATAATAAAATATTTGTTTTCATATCGAGAGGATTTTTATTGTTGCACATTACAAAAATACTTAGTTTTGTCGAACTATTAAGTTAAAATTATTAAAACAAAATTTGTGCCAAACTATTCAAAATGAGCAAGAACCTTACAACACGAGAAGAAGATTATTCAAAATGGTATAACGAGCTAGTTGTAAAAGCCGATTTAGCCGAAAATTCAGGAGTTAGAGGCTGTATGGTGATCAAGCCTTACGGTTATGCAATTTGGGAAAAAATGCATGCAGAACTAGACCGAATGTTTAAAGAAACCGGACATGAAAATGCCTATTTCCCATTGTTTGTCCCGAAAAGTATGTTCGAAGCAGAAGAAAAAAACGCAGAAGGTTTTGCTAAAGAATGTGCCATTGTGACTCACTATAGATTAAAAAATGATCCAGATAATCCGGGTAAATTAATAGTAGATCCTAATGCAAAATTAGAAGAAGAACTAATCGTTCGTCCTACAAGTGAAGCTATAATTTGGTCCACCTATAAAGGATGGATTCAGTCCTATCGTGATTTACCTCTTTTAATAAACCAATGGGCGAATGTCGTACGATGGGAAATGAGAACAAGACTATTTCTTAGAACTGCCGAGTTTTTATGGCAAGAAGGTCATACAGCTCACGCTACAAAAGCGGAAGCTCTTGAAGAGTCTGAAAAAATGATGAATGTATATGCTGCCTTTGCCGAAAATTTTATGGCAATTCCGGTAATAAAAGGATTGAAA
>DAORUG010000007.1:0-40651 GCA_035433125.1 Flavobacterium sp. | reverse complement strand
AAAATGCTTACCAAAAATATGGCTACTGAATGGGCTAAATTCAACATTCAAACTAACGGAATTGGTCCGGGATACTTCGCAACAAGCCAAACGGCTCCAATTCGAGTAGACGGACATCCGTTTAATGAGTTTATCATTAGCAGAACGCCAGCGGCTCGTTGGGGTGAACCCGAAGATTTACAAGGTGCAGCTATCTTTTTGTCATCCAAAGCCAGCGATTTTGTAAACGGTCACATTCTTTATGTTGATGGTGGAATTCTTGCCACAATTGGGAAACCATCGAATGAATAACACTATTTAAGAAATTTGTAATGAGCACAAAATTTATAAACGACAACTTTTTATTAGAAAATCAATACGCTGAGGAATTGTATCATAACTATTCTAAAAATCAGCCTATTATTGATTACCACAATCATTTATCACCACAACTTATTGCCGAAGACACCATTTTTGACAATATTACCAAGGTATGGATAAACGGCGATCACTACAAGTGGCGTGCGATGCGTACTTTGGGAATCAACGAACAATTCATCACAGGAAATGCTTCGGATAAAGATAAATTCTTGAATTGGGCAAAAACGGTTCCGTACACTATGCGTAATCCTTTGTATCATTGGACGCATTTGGAATTGGCACGTTATTTTGATATTTACGATTTATTAAACGAAAAATCGGCTGAAAGAATTTACGAAGAAGCTTCCGCCAAAATAAATTCTCCAGAATACAGCACTCGAAACTTACTTCGAAAAGTAAATGCCGAATTTGTGTGCACCACCGAAGATCCGATTGATACTTTGGAATACCACCAACAATTGACAAAAAACCCTTTCGAAACAAAAGTTAGCACAGCTTTTAGACCTGATAAAGCCATCCTGATTTCTAATGACGGTTACAATGATTACATCAATACATTAGGCGAAAAAGCGGGAATTACCATCAATACGTATACTGATTTGTGTTCTGCTTTGAGAAACAGAATTGACTATTTCGACAAAAACGGTTGCCAACTTTGTGATCACGGTTTGGATCAAGTGTATTTCGAAAATTATACCGAAAACGAAATCAACACCATCTTCAAAAAGAAAAGAGAAAATGGAACTTTAAGCAACGAAGAAGCATTGAAATTCCAAAGTGCCGTTTTATTCTTCTTGTTCGAAACCTATCACGAATTTGGATGGGTTCAGCAACTGCATTTAGGTGCGTTGAGAAATAATAATGCCCGTATGCACAGCATTTTGGGACCAGATACAGGTTGGGATTCTATCAGCGATTTTCCACAAGCACAGAAATTATCTGCTTTTTTAAACGCATTAGACAGTAAAGATAAATTGGCGAAAACAATTATTTACAATCTAAATCCTGCCGACAATGAGGTTATGGCAACTATGATTGGAAATTTCAACGATGGAAGCGTAAAAGGAAAAGTGCAGTTTGGTTCTGGATGGTGGTTTTTAGATCAAAAAGACGGAATGACAAAACAATTGAATGCCCTTTCGAATATGGGATTGATTAGCTGTTTCATCGGAATGTTGACCGATTCCAGAAGTTTCTTGTCGTTCCCAAGACACGAATATTTCCGACGCATTCTTTGCAATCTATTGGGAGACGAAATCAAAAGAGGCGAATTGCCAAATGATATGGAATGGATTGGCAAAATGGTTTCGGATATCAGTTATAATAATGCCAAGGAATATTTCAAAATTTAAAAAAATGAAAAAATTAAACCGAATAAATACAGGATTAGAGAAATTACAACCCATCAAAGTGGTTCAGTTTGGAGAAGGTAATTTTTTACGAGCTTTCGTTGATTATGCTTTTCAAAGACTCAACAAAGAAGTTGATTTCAATGCCGGAATTGCAATGGTTCAGCCATTGAAAGATGGTATGGTAAATATGATTAATGAGCAAGATGGTTTGTACACTTTGTTTATGAATGGAATCAAAAAAGGGGAGAAAATTCAGGATATTGAGTTGATTACCAACATTGTAAAAGCCATAAATCCATATTCTGATTTTGCCGATTATCTTGCTTTAGCCAAAGAAGAGGAACTTCAATTTATTGTTTCAAACACCACCGAAGCAGGAATTGAATTTATCGAAAGTGATACTCCAGATATGCAACCACCGGTTTCATTTCCTGCAAAATTGACTGTTTTATTATACGAAAGATTCAAACATTTCAATGGAGATGCGGCTAAAGCATTGACCATCATCCCTTGTGAATTGATTGATTATAACTCAGAAACTTTAAAAAAATATATTTTGCAATATTGTGATTTATGGGGATTAGGGGCTGATTTTAAAACTTGGCTATCAGACGCTTGTACCTATCACAGTACTTTGGTGGACCGAATTGTTCCTGGATATCCAAGAGCCGAGATTGAAGAATACAACAACAAATTAGAGTATCAAGACAATTTAATCGTCGCTGCTGAACCATTCTTTCTTTGGGCAATTGAAGGCGGTGATGCTTTAAAAGGAAAATTACCTTTTCATAAAACGAATTTGAATGTGAAAATTGTTGACGATATTCGACCTTTTAAAATGATAAAAGTGCGTATTCTAAACGGTGCACATACCGCAATGGTTCCTTTTTCACTTTTGTACGGTAACAAATTAGTAATGGAAACCGTGAACGGAAGTTTTACCGGAAAATTCGTAAACAGCGTTATTGGCGAAATTAGCGAAACCCTTGATATGGACAAAAATGAAATCCTTGCCTATACTGAAGAGGTAATGGATCGATTTAAAAATCCATTTATCAAGCACGCATTGGCTGATATTGCTTTAAATTCTATCTCAAAATTCAAAGTAAGAGTATTGCCAAGTTTATTGCAATATTATAAAGCAAATAAAAAATTGCCTACTAATTTGACTTTTTCATTAGCTTGTTTAATCCAATTCTACAAAGGAACTTGGAATAACGAAGCTTTACCAGTAAAAGATTCTCCAGAAATAGTGGAAGCATTTAAAAATGCTTGGCAACTAGGAACTTTAGATTTGGTCGTTGCCAAAGTTTTAGCTAATACCGAATTTTGGGGTGAAGATTTAACAAAAATCGAAGGTTTATCAGAAGCTACCGTTCTAGCTTTAAACGAAATTGAAGCGAACGGTATCGAGCAAGGTTTTGAAAATTACAGCAAAACATCTAAAAAACAGACACTTAATATTTAGTATTATGCAAAATAAATTAATAAAAGTAAATCCAACAGATAATGTAGCAGTCGCATTAGTGAATCTTGTTGCTGGTGAGACAATCAACTTTGAAGGAGAAGCAATTACAATCGAGTCGGATGTAAAAATGAAGCATAAAATTGCGATGAATACTTTAGAAGTTGGTGATCGTATTATTATGTATGGTGTCTTGGTCGGAAAGGCTAGTGCTCGAATTGAAAAAGGAGGACTACTTTCTACATTAAATGTCAAACACGAAAGTGATAAAGTAACCGGAAAAACCGAAACTATTGGCTGGACAGTTCCCAATGTTGACAAATGGAAAAACCGAACTTTTCAAGGATATCAAAGAGAAGATGGACAAGTTGGAACCGAAAATGTTTGGTTGTTTTTTCCATTAGTTTTTTGTGAAAACAGAAACATCGAAATCTTAAAAGATATTTTCGAAAAAGAATTAATGAAGCCTAAAGAAAATGATTATCAACTTTTACTTCGTTCTTTGGTTAATACTGAGAGCGGTGCAACTGCCAATGAATCAAAATCAAATGATACTGATTTATTTAAAAATATTGAAGTAAAATTCATTACGCATCAAGGTGGTTGTGGTGGCATTCGTCAGGATTCGCATAGTTTGGCTAAACTTTTGGCGGGTTATGTAAACAATCCAAATGTGGCGGGAGCTACCGTTTTGAGTTTGGGTTGCCAAAATTTGCAAATCCAAATATTTAAAGATGCGTTAAACGAAATAAATCCAAACAGTACAAAACCTGTTTTGATTTACGATCAACAATCAATTGGAACCATAGAAGCTATGTTAAGCAGTGTGGTAAAAGATACTTTTGCGGCAATAAAAGAGGCTAATAAATTAGAAAGAACTCCTGCCCCATTGTCTAAATTAACAATTGGTTTGGAATGTGGCGGTTCAGATGGTTTTTCAGGAATTTCGGCAAATCCAACATTAGGTGTAACTTCAGATTTACTAACTGCTTTGGGAGGAACAACCATTCTTTCAGAATTTCCGGAATTGTGTGGAGTCGAGCAAGAATTGGTAAACCGTTGCAATGAAGACGAAGATGGAAAACGCTTTTTGGAATTAATGAAATGGTACGAAAAGACAGTCGTTGATGCAGGTTCAGGTTTTGATATGAATCCATCTCCGGGAAACATCAAAGACGGATTAATTACAGATGCGATGAAATCGGCTGGAGCGGCCAAAAAAGGAGGAACTTCACCAATTGTAGGCGTTTCGGATTATGGAGAATACATTTCGAAACCAGGTCTGAATTTATTGTGCACTCCCGGAAATGACGTGGAATGTACGACTGCAATGGTGGGTTCAGGAGCCAATATGGTTTTGTTTACAACAGGTTTAGGAACTCCAACGGGTAATCCAATTGCACCGGTAATCAAGGTTTCATCCAATTCTGAATTGGCCAGAAAGATGTCAGACATTATCGATATTGACACGGGCGGAATTATTACTGGAGAAAAATCAATAGAAGAAATGGCGGACGAAATGTTGGAATTTATCATCAATGTAGCCAGTGGAAACATAAAAACAAAAGCGGCAATCTTAAACCAGAATGATTTTATTCCTTGGAAAAGAGGCGTTTCTTTATAAGTTTATTGTTTAGTTTTTATAAAAAAGGTGTGGGTATTTAATTCTCACACCTTTTTGTTTTATAGTATTTCTTTGATTGCTATTCCCATCTAAATTATGAAAAAACGTCCAATTGAATTCTGCATTTGTCAGGCTGAAAGCGATTCAAAACACTAGAGTAAAATCATTTAGACGCTTCCAGCGTGACAAATAGTAAGAATATAAATTATCAAGTGTACTCCATTTGTCAGGCTCAGTCTTGAACAAAAAAAAAGGATACTCAATACTGAATATCCTCTTTTAACATTATAAATTACTCTATTACTGTACTATTACTTTTACTGATTTTTCACCATCTGCTGATTTTGCATTCACGATATAAATTCCTTTTGTCAACTCAAAATTTGTATTCCCAGTAGCTTTTACAGATTTAATCAAAGAACCAGTAATACTGTATACTTTTATCTGAGTATCAGATTTTATATTAGAAACATATACTTGATTTTTGATAGAAAAAACATCTAAAGAAGCATCTTTTTCAAAACCCCCAGCAGATAGATTTATGCCTCCGGTAACATCAGTATCATAAATTCTATACAATTCTAGTTTTATAGGATCTGTACTAGAAGTAATATCAAGATTAGTACCTATTTTATAATCACCTGCTACATCAGCTGTAAATTTCGAAGTTCTCATATCTGAAGTAGTAGTAACAACATCATAAGGTATAGTTGTTACAGTGGAACCCGATGGACCTCTAACATCAAGATTACCCGCTGTCAAAATTTGTGATTTCCAATACATTGTCATTGTTTGTCCTGCCGCAAGTGTCATTATTAAGTATCTTCTATTCTTATGACCTCCACCATTAAAAGCCAATCTACCAGATTTAGTAGCTCCGGTAAAAACTGGGGTGACAGCAGTACCACCAATAGTATTATTCAATGCAGTATCATAAAGTACTAATGCCGTATTATCAGATCTCCATCTGTCGCCTGAAGCTGTATTAATTGATAATGTTCCAAAAGTAGCAGTTGCAGCTATAGTTTGAGTTGAAACAGGTGTTGTCCCATAAGCAGTAGCTGGTTGAGTAAAATGCGCACAAGTTGTTTGATTAGCAATAGTTATCATATCTGTGAATCCAGCTCCCATAGGATTAGCTCCAAAATCCCAAACTTTTGTTTGTGCATTAATAGATGCTGCTGCAAAGAGCACAGGAAGAATTAATAGAAGTAATTTTTTTTTCATAATAAAAATATTTAGTTGTTGATTTAAGAAATTTGTAATCGATTGCATAAAAGTACTATTTATTTTTAAAATAAAAAATATTTTATGATTTTTTTTAATATTCCTAAATTAATCCTCTGTTTAACAAACTATTGCTGATTAAAACAGAATATAATGTTCGCTATCCTCTTCTTTAAAAAAGAGCAATAATAACATTTAAAACTACCTATCTTTCTACCTAAATTTTTTGGCTTTAAAATCTCCCCTTTCAAAACAAAATAGGATAAAAAAAGCCCTAATAAAAAACATTAGGGCTTTCATATTGAACAAGATTTGATTAATAAGTCATCAATTTAACAGATTTTTGTCCGTCTGCGTCTTTGACAAGAACAATCCAGATTCCTCCATTTAAATTAAAATTAGTATCCGAACTAGTTTCAAATGATTTGACCAAAGAACCAGTTAAACTATACACAAAAACTTTAGTATTTGATTTTACGTTAGAAACCTCAACATTGTTTTTGTAGGCATAAACATTTACTGAAGAATTAGCTTGGTAATTTTTAATTCCAAGTGTATCATCAGTTATCAATTGGGGAATTGGATCCCAACCATCTGAACCTTTAGTAAAATTAAAAGTAGTTATAGCCGTTCCGTCTGTCAACGTTGGCGATGTTAATAAAGTTGCCCAACTTGCACGATTGGCGGAGTTATTTACGCCAGAATTTTCGATAGTTCCATATTCATACATTTTTGCAGATGTACCACCCAAAGTATTTTGCCATCCAAGAGGTATAATCAAGGATTGATCTACAAAACCTGGATAATTCGAAGTTTCGATTGTGGTATTATAAAAAACAACTTCACTGGTTGTAGCTTCCCACGGACGACCAAAATAACCCGGTTTAGAACGATAAACAGATGCTGTTTCTGTTCCAGGTATTGCAGTAGTAACATTACATTCATACATCAAATAGCCTCTTCCTGAAGCTTGTTGCGCAGCAGTAAGATACGATTGATCAGAAGCACTGTCACTAGTATTCATCGCTAAATCTGTTTGGTAGAAAACAGCATTCATTCCACCGAAAATGTAATCAACAGCCCCCATCATAACCCCTTTATAAACGACAACTCTAGAATTTGAACCTCCAAAGAAGGAATCTTGACGTCCTATAACTCTACATTTATTCAAAATCACTTTGTCAACATTATTGACAATTGAAATTGCGGCTGCTCTTTCTACAAAACTTCTGTCTTGAACAGCTGTGTTTCCGATAGTTATTGGTCGTAACCCTTTGCTTCCCGAAGTCCACATCACTACAACATCCTCAGATTCTTTTTTAGAGATGTATTGATTGAAAGAGTTTTCAAAAATAATATCATCAGCTTGAAAACCATTGGCATAAACAACCACAGTAGCATTCCAATAAGAACCATTTGTAGTTCCAGAACCTTTGTTTTCATAGGTTAGATACCCATTTTCTTTGTTTACTCTTAAAACATCGGCATCCCATTTCTGGTTATTTTTCATACTGTAGTAGTTGTAGCCGTGTCCGTAATAAGATGTAATTCGAACGGCACCTTCTTTAATATCGACACCTTTATTCAACAAGTCAATATTTGGTGTAGCCGAAGCATTTTTCAAAGTAACATTGGCTTGTGTTATGTCTAACATTTCTTCATAATTGCCCGGATCTATCATAACAGTCACACGTTCCGTGCTGGTACGAGTCATTTTGGAAATAGCCTGAAGTGCTGCGTTTATACTTTGGTACTCTTTATCAACACCAACAGTAATTACTGGTTTGTAAGCGTTACTTCCACCAACTGCGATGTTGGTAAAATAAGTAGTAGCCGCACTTGCCCCAACAGTAATGGTTACAAATCCCGGAACAGAACCGAGGTATGAATATTCAACATTTTCAAAAGTACTTGTACTATTGGTTGCAGTAGTAATTGCGGTTCCTCCTTCGATGGAGAAATCAGCAGAATAATAATAAGTAATAGCCACTTTATCTCCAACATTTACGGGTACTTTAATGGTTGCTCCATCTTTTGTTGTTAGATGTCCTTTGGCAATTTCATTGGCAACAGTTCCTGTAAAAAGCATCCCTTTATAAGCAGGATTTCCATTTGCAATCACTTTATCATCGAATGACCAATTCGTCACAGGTTTGAAATCAAATGTTTTTGAAGTATCAACTCCATTTACATTTAGATTCGAAATCAAACCAATTTCAACTGGATATTCATCAAGACCACTATAGGCAACAGTGTAAACACCATTTCGCAAAGCAATTCCTGAAACGGAACTGAAATTATATACATAACCCGCTTCATTCAAATTGGTAAAGGTCAATGCTAATTTAGACAATTGAGTAGCATCCAATCCTGTAGTATTAATGGCTACATTGTAAACAGGTTTTGCTGTAAAGGCAACATCTGCACTTACATTTGCATTTGCAATAGTAATTTTATTTGAAAGAATTTCATAATCGTTAACCCCTTGTCCAGAAATAGTGTACTCTACATTAGGTTCTAATTCCACCGTATATGTTGATGCTCCAGTGTTTATAACTGGGTTGGGTACATATATTTTATTGGCAGATGGATCTGGTGTATAAGTTAAGGCTAGGTTTGAAATTGCAGAACCTAAACCAGTAATATTACCCGACACTGTATATAATTCAACAGCTTGAATTGCAATATCATAAGTTGTGGTAGCGTCTGTAACATTCAAAGAAGTCCCATTACTGATAACATATCCATTTGCTCCAGCCAAACTCAAAGAATAAGTGTAGCCTTGTGGAAGAGCAACACTATAAGTACCGCTTGCAACGGCTGATGACCAAGTTTTACCCGCTTCGTTAGTGAAAACAATTGTGTAACCAGTTGGTATTCCAGATGCCAATGTAACATCTACATTTCCTGTCAATGCTTTATAGACAGCATCTTTTCTTAAAATTCTATAATAGCTTGGTTTTCCTTGTGTGTCAAATATATGATAGGCTCCTGCTTCTTTAGCAACAAAGTGAAGCTCTGTCAAACCAACTGGAACTGTAACCTGATTCGTCTGAGAAGCTGGATTTGGAACATATTGAAAATTGATGATTCCGCCCGCATCAGTACCAGAAACTACAGTAACCTCATCGTCTGCACTTAATGTCAGACTCATATATCTTCCTGAAGCAGCAGCAGAGTTCACATAAACTCTACCGGTATATCCTACGGCTCCTGCAATATTTTGGTCATAGCGTGTAAGATTAGTATTGGTAGTTCTCAATCTATCGTTTGCACCTCCAACCCAACTCAATACACCAGCAGTAAATGGTGGCAATACATTGGCTGAACTACCAACTACAATCGATGGGCTATACCAAGAATTGATAATTGATTCCGTTAATTGATTGTTGTATAAAGCCGTATCCAATTGCACTGCACCAAAATCCCAAACGTCAGTTTTTCCATTTGAAACAACAATAGCAGCTGCATTTTCAATATTCATACCGTGAATATAAAATTCAGCATTTGGAAAAGCCGCACTTTTTAGTGTTGCAGTAATTACACCTTTTGGTCCTGTGTAAGTAAAACTTACTGCAGCACCATCAGCACCACCAATATTTTCAGCATTTATGGTGCCTAATACATTCGAATTGGCATCTGTAAATTCAAAAACCCCGTCAACTCCGCTACCATAAGTACAAACCACAAATGTTATTGTTGCATTACCCGCAACAATCATATCCATAGAATTTCCAGGAAAGAATACTGCACCGTGTGCTGCATCGTGATATCCAAATTTAGAAGCCTCTGTAGTAGTATTGCTCTTTAAATTAAGGATTCCATCAGTTGTTAAAAAAGTGTTGTAACGCAAAGCTTGGTAACTCGTTTGTGGAAGAACTGTTCCATTTGCAAAATTATAGGAATAGGTTTGTCCCGGAACTGCTTCAACAATTACACTATTGTCTGCAATGTTTAAAGTATAAGTTGTAGGATTGGATGAAGGATTTGAAAAAGTAACCGTCAAAACATTTCCATTTGCAGAAACTGAAGCAATATCACCCGTTAAAGTGGCTGTATAAGAAGATAAAGCATTACCGTTTAAAGGTATTTGTATTGATGCCGCTTCATTTGTAGCACTAATAACTGAACCAGAGCTTACAGTAACAGTAGCATTTGCACTAGCATCTGCACCTGCAGTGAAGCCAATTTCTGTTCCATTGATGGTAATTGTACCCGCTTTTTGAACCCAAGGAGTCAACGAAACCGGAGTTGTAACCGGAACAACTTCAATGTAAGGAACATAGTTTGTACCTGTAAAATCCAATGTAACAATACCGGCAGTACCCACATAAAGAAAATCTACTGAAGTTCTATTTGTGTCATAATTTGCCGAAGTAGTTGATGATTGAGAGGACTTGTCGAAATTTCCTGTGGCACTTGAAACCGAAATAGTTCCACCAGAATAAATACTTCCACCAACTTTGATATAGGAATTACCAAAAACTTGTAGTTTAATTTGGTTGCCTGTTTTTAAAATAGAACCGTGTTGTGTTCCATTATAACCATAAGCATTACTCGCGCCTGGAACAATTTCAACCAATCCTTTAGTTATTCCAGTATTTCCTGGAGTGACTGTTGGAATAATACTTCCATCTCTGAAGTCAAAGAAATAAGGGATGTTTTTAACGGTTGCGTTATAAGCCGCACCCATTTGAACAGGCGTAATACTTACAGAAGGAAGATAAACATCAGTTCCGGGAGTTATTGCTTTGAAGTTCAACGCTTTGGAAGCACCAGAATAAACAAAATCATAAGTATCTGTCAAATCAGTGGTAACTTTTGTGGCTTGAGTTCCCAAATCTCCTGAAACTGTCGCCGTTCCCAACATACTTAAAGAAGAATATTGTGAGCCAAGAAATTTTATTGCGCTGCTTCCTGCAACAGTAATATTCATTTCTTGATTTGCTTTTAAATTCAGACCATAAGTTGGACCGTGAAGAGAATATGCTCCCGCCAAAGTCAATAATCCATCGGTACTTTGTTGTGCTGTAATTATGGTTCCGTCTCTAAAATCATAATTCGTTATTCCGTGAAGATAACTATTGTCATATAATTTTATAGTGTACGTTTTTGGATCTGTACTGCTATTGGCATAAGTGATAACCAAATTATCACCTGTAATCACCGCTGATGCTATATCACCAGAAACAGTAGGTGTAAGACTTGCCATATTTCCTCCTAAATCAAGGGCTACATATCCTGTATCTTTTAATGAACTCAACACAATGCCACTGCTTAAAGAAATTGTAGCATTATCTGCGGCTGTAGCACCAGAAGTCAAGTTAATTGTTGCTCCATTTAGGCTTACAGTTCCTGATTTTTGCACATAAGTACTTAAAGAAACATTGTAAGGATTAGGAGAAATTTCAATATAAGGTAAGTAGGTTGTTCCTCCGCCAGTATGATCAAGAACAACAGTCCCTGCTGTACCAACATAAAGAAAATCAACATACAAAGGATTTCCATCACTAAAAGTAGCTCCCGTATTATTGCTTTGCGAAACGATGTTAAAAGCTCCTGTAGCACTACTTGCCGTGATTGATCCTGCAGAATATTGGTCTGCAGCAACTCTTATATAACTATTTCCAGCTACTTTTAGTGTTATTTTATTTCCATCTTTAAAAGTTATACCGTGCTGAGAACCGTTAAGCCCAAGTCCATTACAACATCCAGCGTCAATCTTAAACAAGCCTACCTCAATATTATTCGGCGGACCAGTAGGTACAATACTTTGATTTCTCAAATCAAAATAATAAGGAATGTTTTTTTCTGCAACTGTAAAGTCTTTTCCTAATTGTGCAGGAATTACCTGAATTGTTGGAAGATAGGTATCACCACCTGTTCCCGCAATCGTCTTGAAATTTAGTGTTTTCGCAACTCCAGAATATACAAAATCATAAGTATCTACTTTATCAGCCACTACTTTGGTGACTTGTGTTCCCAAATCTCCTGCAACTGTAGCTGTGCCAACCATCTTTAAACCAGAATACGCAGATCCGAGAAATCGAATGGTACAACTTCCTGCTACCGCGATATTGATTTCTTGATTCACTTTTAAATCAAGTCCATAACCTGTCCCGTGATACACATAGGCACCTGCCAATGTAAGCTTGCCATCTGTACTTTGTTGAGCCGAAATAATAGTACCATCCCTAAAATCGTAGGTGACAGCATTTGTTATTTGACCCTTTACTACCGATGCAAAGAGCACCAGAGTGATAAATAGTAAAATTCTTTTTTTTATAAAATAATATTTAAATAGTTGGTTAATAGCTGCAGGTTTTTCTTCTAAAATTTGGGGTTATTATCTCGATTTTCTCACGTATAAAGTAATTTTAATTTGTAAAAAAAGTTTTATTTATAATGTAATCGATTGCATTACGGTAGTTAATAATTCCAGTTTTAAAGAATTTAATTTAGTATTCAAAAGCGCCAAAATTAGGAGTAATATTGATATAGAGGAAGTTGACATTAACAACCTTGATATTAAGAAAAATAAATAGGAAGTTAAAACAATAATACTTTTTAGCTTCTTAGTTTTTTAAAGATTCTGTTTTAACAGAATTCAAATTTCCAAACTTTTTGTGTTAGTTAATTTATCAAGTTGTGACTAAGAAAGGGAATGCAAAACATTTGTTAATGCATTCCCTATATCTTGAATTAAATTTAGAATGATTTAGTAACCGTAATCGTTAACTAATTTTCCGTTACTAGATTCAATAAATACTTGCCATATTGGCCAAAACTGTTTAGTATCAGGATTCACACCCGCTTTGTATAGTGAATTTGCTTTGGTTACTGCAGTTGCACCTGTCCAAGCCCAACTAACAGGAGTGTAACCTGCTCCCGGATCGGTAGTTTCTCCACGATTTAGACCATAAATAATTAGCGATACATTGTCTGTATTGTATTTGAAATACAAAGTAGAAGGCACAGTTGCATATTCATCAGTTCGTGCTTGTAAACGAGTCATTTTGGCTTTAGCAATGTCTAAGTTGGTTTTCAATAAATTCCAACGGATTAGCGCTTGTTTACGTTCCATTTCACCTGTAAATTCAAACTTATGTTCTTCGACAATTGCATTAAACATTGCTGGTTTACTTGTCAAAGCGTTTACATAAGCATCCACTTTCTCTGCTTGAACAGCTGCAGGAAATGCTCTTTTACGAATTTCTTTTAAATAAGGCGCAGCTGTTGCAGGACCTTCTATTTCATTAGCTGTTTCGGCTGCCATTAATAGTATTTCAGCATAGCGCATGTACATTTTATTTATACCATCATCATTTGTAGAGGTAACCATTCGTTTCATCCATTCGTAACGATATTTTCCAAAATACCAAGTATCTAATTTATCTTTATTTATCACTTGTTTGGCAATTCCAGATACAGCGGCTCCATACAAATAAGGAACACAAGTTACATCTCTACGGCTATCAGACTGATCATAATCATAAAAAACGAAAGGTAATGGACCTGCTACTCCACCTCTGTTACTTCCATTGGAATGAAACTGATCGTTAGTGGTGTGTCGAACTGCAAAGGTGAAAAGCATTCTTCCACGACCATCTGCAAAAGGAAGTTCCCAAAGTGATTCGCCACCGGCATTTATATCTTCTTGATTGTATTTTTTCCATAAACCTTCAAACGAAGGTTCTAAACGAGCTGTACCACTCGTAATTACATCACGACATTCTGCAAGCGCCAACTTATACATTTTTTCAACAGAAAGTTCTGGGTCGGTACTTCTTCTAACTCCATCAGGATATTGTTGGTATCCACTGGCAGCCAAGGCTAAACGAGCACGAAGACCTTTCACAAATGCTTTGTTAATTCTTTCTACAGTAGCTGTAGCAGAGCTTCCTTTAGGCCAAGCTACCAAAGTTGCAGCTTCTCCTAAATCTTTTATAAGTTGTTTGTATATTTCATCGCGACTTGTTTTTGGCAAATATATAGTTGCTGTAGTAATTGGTTCAAAACGCATTGGTACATCGCCCCAAGACTTTATTAAATCGGCATAATATATAGCTCTTAAAGTTAATGCTTCGCCTAATAACTGTCCAAGTTCAGTTCCGGGAGTTGGATTACCAAATTTACGCAATCCACCAACACAAATATTGGCTCGTTCTATACCAGAATACATCATCGCCCAAGCATTATTGGATGTATTCATTTCGGTATTATTTGCTGTGGCACTGTAAGTACAAAGTTGTGATTTATTATCATCGGTTTGGGAAGCATTAAACCACTCTATGTCAGTATTTAAACCGTAATAAGGCAAAAAACGTCCTCTATAAGAATTAGTTTCTGCAAAAGGGATTTTTATCCCATCTACTGCGCCAGCAGCTAAAGCTGGAGTTGAGAATATAACAGACTCATCTAAGGATGATTTTGTAGGTGCCTCTAAATAATTATCTATAGAATCTTGACAAGAAGTAAGAAGTCCAGATAAAATTAATCCTGAAATTATTATTATTTTTTTCATATTAAAATAAGTTATTCAATTAAAAAGTAAGATTTAAACCAAATACAATTTGTCTGCTACGTGGATACGCTGAATAATCTACTCCAGGTGTATAAGGAGTGGCTCTTCTTGTAGAAACTTCAGGATCTGGACCTGAATAGTGGGTAGCGGTAAATACATTACTCATTGTTTGATAAAATCTTAGTTTAGTAATTCCTAATTTTGAAACCAAAGCATCTGGTGCTGTATACCCTATTGTAAAGGTATTAAGTCTAAAGAAAGAAGCATCTTCAACTGCCCAATCAGAAAAAACAAAGCGATCCATTTTAGGCGACCACATTGTAGTAGTAGCATTTAGCGCTGTTAATGCAGCAGGATCGGTTACTAATAAACCGGTAGTTGGATCTAGATTTGTCCATCTTTGTCCATCAGCCATTTCAGAAGTCAGGTTTCTATATTGCCCATTTGGCGAAGCTGCTGTAGTGGTAAATTCAATTTTATTTGCATTATAAGCATCGTTGCCATAACTCCAGTTAAAAGCTGCCATAAAATCAAATTGATGCACATTTGCATTGATAACAAAACCTCCTGTGTGTTTTGGATTTGCATTACCAATAACACTAATATCATTGGCATTGATAGTTCCCGGTACTTCTCCTGGTAAATCAACAATGTTTTTTAATTTCATTGAACCCGGTACAACTGGCCCAACAACATTGGAGTTATTTGCAACACCCGCTTTTAAAACATAAGCTCCTGCTACATAATTAAAATCAGATACTTCATATCTACCATCATTTTGGTAACCCAACATCAAACCAAGAGGTTGACCAACTCTAACAGCATAATCATTTCCTATCGATGTAGATGCCCAACCGCTAGAATATCCAAAGTCATTCATAATTCCAAGAGAATTAATTTTGTTTTCATTGAATCCAATATTGAAATTAAAACTCAAATCATAATCATCCTTTTCTATGGCAACTAAATTTAAACTTAGCTCAAGACCTTTGTTTTGATTTTCCCCCATATTTCTATATTGATAATCATAACCAGTTCCTGATACAGGAAAATTAATTAAAAGATCTTTAGTGATGTTGTTGTAAACATCTACAGTACCACTGATGCGATTATTAAAAAACCCAAAGTCAATTCCTAAATCTTGAGTTACTGTAGTTTCCCATTTCAAATCAGGATTTGGCATAGTCTTAGATGCCGCCCAGAAGCTGGTAACATTATTTATCCAAGCAGAAGCAGAGGATTGAAATGTTCGAATAGTTTGTCCAACTGGAATGTTATTGTTTCCTGCTTCACCATAACTCAATCTCATTTTAAGTAAATTCACCCAAGAAACATCCTTTAAAAAACTTTCTTCATTAATTTTCCAAGCAACTGCCGCCGATGGGAAATAGCCCCAACGATTGTCACCTAAAAACTTACTAGAACCATCCGCACGGTAAGTAGCAGTAAAAAGATAGCGGTTTTTATAATCATAGTTTACACGTCCAAAAAAGGAAAGCAATTTATCGTCAGGACTGTAATAGTTATCAACCGATTGAGGAATACCTTGAGTGGTAAGATTCATGGCGTCTTCAAAAGTGAAAGATTTAGGATACCCTTGAATAGTACTTGTTATTTTATTACTCTGATAATCTATCATCTCTTCTCCTAAAAGAAGTTTTAAACTATGATTTTCACCCATTAATTCTTTAAAATCATAATTAAGGGTATTGGCATTTCTAAAACGTTTATTTTTTTCATCACTCATGATCAGCGATGGCTTTCCTTGATTTGTTGCGGCAGGAACATTATTTACATAATATGTTGAACGACCATAGAAACGATAATCTAAATTATCATAAACATCTAATCCAAAGTCAGATTTAAATTGAAGGTTATTGATGATTTTCCAAGAAAAACTACCTAACATATTAAAATTGTTTCGAATCTGTTTGCGGTCATTATCTGCTATTGCAACAAACGGATTCACTAAATAACTTGATATTGCTTCGTCAGTATCATCGGTAGTTAAACCTGGTAAATCGATTGGCGAATATCCAACAACGTGCTTTAAACGTGAATCTGTTGATGAAACCTCCTTTTGTTCATTAGCACCTGAACCACCAATAACAGTATTGGAGTAACGCATCGTAAATGAAAGATCTACTTTATCACTAGCTTTATTTTTTAAATTTAATGACAAGTTATTTCTTCTAAAGTCTGAGCCAACCATAATAGCCGATTCATCATAAAGCGCATAATTAAAATTATAATTTATTTTATCAGATCCACCACGAATTCCCAAATCATGACTTTGAACTTCACCTGTGCGACCATAAATCTCTTTTTGCCAATCTGTTCCTTCTACACCAGCATAACTCTGCCAAGGTCCAAAGTATTTGTCATATTCTTTTGTTGACCCCTTTGGTGAACTTGATAACATAGCATATTCATATTGCCATTTTGCAAAATCTTCTGGCTCAAGAACGTCGAAATAATTTGCAATCGTTTTTGCACCATAAAACACATTATAATTTACAGACATCTTTCCATTTTTACTACCGCTTTTAGTTGTAATAATTATAACTCCATACGCTCCTCTAGAACCATAAATCGCTGTAGATGAAGCATCCTTCAATATGGTAATATTTTCTACATCCGAAGGTGAGATATCACTCATACTGTTTACAGGAAACCCATCAACTATTATTAATGGTGAACTGTCTTGTGACAATGAGCCTCCACCTCTAACTCTAATTTTTACTTCAGAATCCGGAGAACCCTCGGAAGAAGTCACTTGCACACCAGCAACACGACCTGTCAAAGTTTCGGCTACATTTGACATTGGCACTTTTTTCAAATCGGCACCAGAAACGGAAGCGACAGAACCCGTCAAATCGGACTTACGCGATGTTCCGTATCCAATAACTACAACTTCATCTAGTTTAGAAGCGGCATTTTTTAGGACTACATTTAGTGTTGTCTTTTGCCCAACACTTTGCGTTAACGTTTCAAATCCAATAAATGAAAAAACCAACTCACTTTTTGAACCAGTAACACGTAATGTATATTTCCCATCCATGTCAGAACTAGTAGAATTTTTTGTGCCTTTTTCAATAATATTAACACCAGGAATTGATAATCCTAATTCATCTTTTACCACACCACTGATGGTTGTAGTTTTATTTTGAGCTTTTATTTCAATAGTAGCAAATAAGCTCAGCAGAAGCATAATGACAAAACTTATTTTTTTGCCTTTTTTAAATACTGGTTTAACAATCATTTGATTATGTTTTATTGGTTATTATTTAATTTTAATTGGTTATTTAAGGAACTGGATTTAATTCATTTTCGTTTTTATTTGTTTCTTAATGATAAACTAATTCCCTTTTGTGTCTAAAACTGAGAAGAAAACTTGATTTTAACATTCAATTACTAATTTGAATACAGATTCATCAATACTTTTTTTTATTCATTATGATTTTTATAAAATGCCTAATTATAAATTTTTCAAACTGAATTTAAATCATTGTAATCGATTGCACAAACTTAAAAATTAATTTTGAGAAAAAAAAATTTAATTTCCAAAAAAAAACGGGATGTAAAAAAAAAGTGGATTATTTGAGTATTACGCAATAATAATGGTGAAAAAAAATAGTATTGCTAATCAATGTAAATTATAAAGTCTTAATAATAGGTATGACTAAGTAAAAAATGAAAAATACATTTCAAGAAAGAATTTACCAATTCAATTAAAGCTTAAGAAATAATAAAAGAAGGGAAAGTGAAACGGAAATAAATATCCTCTTAAAAAAGGATTTTCAAACGTTTAAATAAAATACAGCATTACAAATTCAAATTTCTTGATGATGATTTTCGAATGTGCAATTCTGGTTTTAAAATCACTTTTTTTTCTATTTTTAGATTTTCGGTATTATTAATTTGTTCCAAAAATACTTTGGCAGCCATTTTACCCATTTCTAAAGGAGACTGGTCTACAGAAGAAATAGAAAGTTCCATAAACTTAGTAAAAGGCTCATTGCCAAAACCAAAAACACAAAATTCCTCTGGAATCATAATGCCATTTTCCTTCAAGACTTGGATAGCGCCTAAAGCAGCAAAATCACTGGTAGAAAATAAAGCATCTGGCGGATTTTCTAAACTCAATAATTTTTCCATGGCTAGTCTTCCTGCATCAACATTACTTTTTATCTGGAATACATAATTTGAATCAAATACAATTCCGTTGTCTTCTAAAGCCTTTTTATATCCCTTAGTTCTATTTTGGAAAATTTCTAAAGATTGATCTCCTGTAAAATGAGCAATACGATTACAACCTTCATCTATGAGTTGCTTTGTGGCTAGATATCCCCCTTCGAAGTCATCGATAGTTACAGAGCTAACTCCATCAATCTGTTTTTTCCTGTCAAAAAATATCAAAGGCACATTTTTATCGACAACACGTTTCATAATGTCATTGTTTTCATTAATCACGTTAGAAATAGACATTAAAATTCCATCGACCTGAGCGTTTAAAAGTGTATTGATGTTGTCTGATTCAATTTTGGCGTCTTCGTGTGTTTGACATATAATAATATGATAGCCTACTGAATATAATTCCTCTTCAATACCACGAATAATAGAGGCGAAAAAATTACTGTCGATACGCGGAACAATTACTCCCACATTGTTGCTTTTCCCACTTCGAAGTGCCAAAGCCAACCTGTTTTGTTTGTAATTCATTTTGGCAGCCGTTTCCAAAACAAGTTTTCGAGTACTTTCACTAATTTTTGGATTATTATTTAGTGCTCTTGAAACTGAAGCAGCTGTAATATCAAGTTCTTTTGCAATGTCGTAAATTGTGGTCCTACGGGTCATATCAGGAAAATATAGTAAATTTTTTGGTAAATATATATTAAAAAAACTAGAAATACTAAATCTTAATGTTATCGATTACGCAAAATTTATTAATTTTATAATTTGTACCCAAATTCATTTCAAAATCTATTTTATCGCTTTTTTGGATTAAAATTATATTATATCCTTTTTTTAGGTATAATATTTGTTTATTTCAAACTTATTCGTATGTTTGCGTAATCGATTACATTTAATGATATTAAAAATTCAACTTAAAAAAATGATACATTCTAAAACATTTTCTTCCGCCAATAAAACCAATATAATTATTGGATTTGCAATTGCAATGACTTTACTTTTTTCAACAACTGCAAAATCTCAGGAAGGTCAGGATACAAAAGAAGTTTGGAATAAAATGGAATCCATAATCAAAAATGTAAAACCAGTTACATTTCGAAATAAAACCTATAATATTATTAAATATGGAGCAAAATCGAACGGTACTTTCAACAATACTGAAGCCATAAAAAAAGCAATTAAAATTTGCTCCAAAAATGGTGGTGGAATTGTCCTAATCCCAAAAGGAAAATTTTTATCTGGTGCCATTCACCTGGAAAATAATGTGAATTTGCATTTAGAAGAAGGAGCAGAAATTGCTTTTAGTACTAATCCAAAAGATTATCCATTGGTTCATACCACTTTTGAAGGAACTGAATGTATGAATTATTCCCCTTTAATATATGCGTATCAAAAAACAAATGTTGCCATTACCGGAAAAGGAACTATCAATGGTCAAGCCAATAATGATAATTGGTGGTCTTGGTGCGGAAAAGATATTTACGGTTGGAAAGAAGGAATGCCAAAACAACAAAAAGACATTGAAAATTTAATGAATATGGCTGAAAAAGGAATTGGAGTTCCAGAAAGAGTTTTTGGTGAAAATCATTACTTGAGACCCAATTTCGTTGAGTTTTTTGAATGTACAAACGTATTAGTTCAAGACATAAAAATTATTAATGCTCCTTTTTGGATTCTTCATCCAATGAAAGCTACAAATGTTACCATAGACGGTGTCGCTATAAATAGCCACGGCCCAAACAATGATGGTTGCGATCCTGAATATTCCAAAAATGTAATAATAAAGAATTGTTCTTTCAATACCGGAGATGATTGTATTGCAATAAAAGCTGGCCGAGATGCCGATGGAAGAAGAGTTGGTATTAAAAGTGAAAATATAATTGTTCAAAATTGTAAAATGTATGATGGCCACGGCGGAGTAACCATTGGTAGTGAAATGTCAGCAGGAGTTAGCAATGTTTATGTAGAAAATTGTATCATGAGTAGTCCAAACCTTGATGTTGCCATTCGATTGAAAACTAACTCTAAAAGAGGCGGATTAATCGAAAATTTTTATGTTAGAAACATTGAAATCGGAGAAGTAAAAGAAGCCGTTTTAAAAGTAGATATGTTTTATAGTGTTCATGGCAACCAAGAAGGAAAATTCATTCCCCGAATTGAAAACATCAGTCTTGAAAATGTTAAAGTAAAATATGGTGGAAAATTTAGCATATTGGCTACTGGTCACAAAGAATCTCCTATTAAAAATATTACCTTTAAAAATGTAATTATTGAAAAAGTAGACACTCCGTTTTCAATCGAAAATGTTGAAAATCTTAAATTAGTTAACACCTATATTAATGGTGAACTTGTTAAAACCACCAATTAAAGTTTCTAAAAATAGAATCCAGAAATTTTAAAGATGGGGGACAAAATGGATTTAATTAATTGTTTTAAATTAGCTGAAACAAGAGTTTACAATTATACAAACTCCTCTTTTTAAATTTTTGCAGAAGGTTTAATTCTTCAAACTTGACAATGAAAAAAATTGCAATACTTCTGTTTTTTTTCTCCAAATTTGTTTTTGCACAAGCTGACTATCCTATTGATACGACCTACACTGTAAAAAGCGTTTACAATAAGTTGAAAAAAGAATATCCTAATGTTAGCATTGTACAGCCCAAAAAATATGAAAACTTAAAAGAGCAAAAAGAAATAGTTTATCTAAAAATAAACAACCGAAAACTACATCTTGATGCGTATTACAATAAAACCAAGAAACAAAATCCCGCAATAGTTATCCTACACGGAGGTGGTTGGAAATCGGGAAACAAATCACAAATGGAAAGTTTTGCTATTGAAATGGCCTCAAAAGGATATTCTTGTTTCAATATTGAATTCCGTTTATCACCAGAAGCAACATACCCAGCAGGTATTTTTGATGTAAAAAAAGCGATTATCTATATTAAAAAAAATGCCCGCAAATTCAATATGGATACTACTAAAATTGCAATATTAGGCTGTTCATCAGGTGGACAAATGGCCGCTTTGATAGGAACTACAAATGGGAACAGAAACTTTGAAGACAACAATAAAAGTTCTAAAAATTCTTCAAACGTGCAAGCTATCATAAATATCGATGGTGTTTTAGCATTCAAACATCCTGAATCCATTGAAGGGAAAGTAGCTGGTTTATGGTTAGGAGGCAGTTATGAAGAAATTCCAACAGTTTGGCAACAAGCTTCTCCATTAAATCATACAGATAAAAACACACTTCCTACCCTATTTATAAATAGCAGTATTCCTCGATTTCACGCTGGAAGAGACGATATGATTGCGATTTTAAACAAAAACGGAATTTATAATGAAGTCCAAACAATTCAAAAATCCCCTCACTCCTTTTGGTTTTTAAACCCGTGGTTTGATGAAACAATTGTATATACAACACAATTTCTAGATAAAGTATTTAAATAATATAAAATGAAAACAATAAAAATTGCTACAGCACTTATCGTTTTGAGTTTAGCCTCTTGCCAAGCACAAAACAACACAGGCACAACACAAACTTCAAAAACCTATGCCGAAATATCTGTTAAAGAAGGAGGTAAATGGGAAGGTCGTAAATACATTGGTGGTACTTTTAAAAATGTTCAAAGCTTAAAATTGGCTCCCGAACATACCGATCATTCTTTTGATATTCGATACGAAGGACCAGGTTGGGAAAGCAATAAAGTAGGCTATCGTTTGTATCTCGACTGGAGAAATGCCATTGATATTTTCGGAAAAAAAACCGAAGCTATGGTTTTACCCAAAGTTGGATTAGATGGTTTCGATTCGTATCACGAAATGAGCGATTGGGGATCAGATATTCTAAAAGCTGGAAAAGGAATCGGAATTGGTTCTGTCGACCGCTACTTAAACAACGAAAGATTGCATTTTTATGCTGTAGATTCCACCATTGCCAAAGTCCAAAACAAAAGCAATGAATCAGGTGTGAAAATCAATTATTACGGATGGAAAACAGCTGATGATAAAATTGATTTTACCTCGGATTTAAGCATCAAACCAGATCAACGTTACACCAAACATACCTTTCAAGCTTCGAAAGAAATCAAAGGAATTTGCACCGGAATTGTAAAACAAAAAAATACTGAATTTCTAAAAAAAGAAAGTGCCAACAAAAAATGGGGATACATTGCCACTTACGGAAAACAATCCTTGGTTCCAGACAATTTAGGGATGGCGATTTTTTATGAAATCAATACAGTAGAATCTTTGGAGGATGCTGAATTTGATCATTTATTGGTTTTCAAACCAAGTACTAAATCAAATTCTTTTTATCTTTTAGGAGCTTGGGAACAAGAAATTGGAGGTATTAAATCTAAAGAAGAATTCATCAAATATTTAGATGAAAAATTAGCCGTTTTAAACAAAAAGAATAAACTTTAGTTAAAAATAAAATGTCTTATTGGTAATCAAATTTTAAAAAACAGTAAACATCCAAATTATGTTAAACATAAAAATAAGCCTTTTAAAAGCTACCACACTATTTATTTCACTAGCTTTTTTTAGTTGTAAATCCAAAGCGCAAGAACCCATAAAAACGGTTGAATCACAAAATATTGAAATTTCAAAAGACGCAAAATGGTCCGATAAAATGGCTTTAACGTTAATGAAACGTCATCCACAAGCGTATATGATTGACGATGCAAAAACTCCAAAATGGGATTATGTTCACGCCTTGGTACTTCACTCATTCGAAGAATTGTATAAAAAAAATCCAGATTCAAGGTATGCAGACTACATAAAAAACTATGTGGATATTTTAGTTCAAAACGATGGAACTATTAAAACCTATGAATTAGAAAAATACAATATAGACTTAGTTTTGCCCGGTCGTTTATTATTTAATTTATACCAAACAACAAAAGAAAATCGCTACCTGATAGCTATGCAAACGCTAAAAAAACAATTGGAAGGACAACCAAGAACTTCTACAGGAGGATTTTGGCACAAACAAATTTACACCAACCAAATGTGGCTCGACGGCCTGTATATGGGCGAACCATTTTACGCACAATACACTGTTACTTTTGAAAATGGAAAAAACTTGAACGACGTTGCCAAACAATTTGAAGAAATTCAATTGCACGCCACTGACCCAAAAACAGGATTGTTGTATCACGGTTGGGACGAAAAAAAATTAATGCCTTGGGCTAATAAAGATACGGGTGTTTCTCCAAACTTTTGGTCAAGATCCATTGGTTGGTATATGATGGCCTTGGTTGATGCCTTGGATTATTTCCCAAAAGACCATCCAAAACAAAAAGAATTAGTAGGTTATTTGAATAACGTTGCTGCTAGTTTAGCCAAATATCAAGATCAATCTGGTTTGTGGTATCAAGTAACCGATCAAGGCGGAAAAGAAGGGAATTATTTAGAATCCTCGGGATCTTCAATGTTTGCTTACGCCTTTGCCAAAGGTGCGAATAAAGGATATTTACCGTCAAAATATAAAAGAGTAGCCAACAAAGCATTCGATGGTTTGACCAAACAATTGATAAAAGTAGATGCCGATGGAACAATTACACTAACTCAAGCCTGCGCCGTTGCAGGACTTGGAGGCAAACCTTACAGAGATGGTTCCTACGAATATTATGTCAATGAAAGAAAAAAAGACAATGACCCAAAAGCAACAGGACCATTTATTCTGGCAGCCATAGAATTAAATAGATAAAATAGAAATGAATTCTTTTAAAATCATAGCTTTTTTTGTATTCCTAATTTCAATTCAAACGACAATAGGGCAGGAAAATCATTCCCAAGTTTGGGTAGCTGATAACGGTGATGGAACCTATAAAAACCCCATCTTGTATGCTGACTATTCCGACCCAGATGCTATTCGTGTTGGTGAGGATTATTATATGACGGCATCTTCGTTTAATTGTATTCCAGGTTTGCCCATTCTTCATTCCAAGGATTTGGTAAACTGGAAATTAATTGGTTATGCTTTATCCAAGCAAAAACCGTTGGAAGTATTCAACAAACCTCAACACGGAAATGGCGTTTGGGCACCTTGCATTCGATACCACAACAACGAATTTTATATTTATTATCCTGATCCAGATTATGGCATTTATGTTGTAAAAGCACAAAAAGCCGAAGGCCCTTGGTCAGAACCCATAATGGTCAAAGAAGGAAAAGGATTAATAGATCCAACGCCTCTTTGGGACGAAGATGGAAAAGTATATTTGGGCTACGCTTTTGCAGGAAGCCGAGCTGGAATCAAAAGCCTTTTGGCCGTTTGCTCAATGAATTCCGAAGGTTCGTCAGCCAATAATGATGACGTGATGATTATTGACGGTCACACCGATGAATCTACCATAGAAGGCCCAAAATTTTACAAACGAAACGGCTATTACTACATTTTTGCCCCAGCTGGTGGCGTGGCAACTGGTTGGCAAACTGTTTTGAGATCTAAAAATGTTTTTGGTCCTTATGAAAAAAGAAAGGTTATGGATCAAGGAAAATCTACTGTAAATGGACCTCATCAAGGAGCTTGGATTCAAACCCAAACCGGAGAAGATTGGTTTATTCATTTTCAAGACCAATTTGCTTACGGAAGGGTGGTGCATTTACAACCAATGAAATGGGAAAATAATTGGCCAATTATTGGAACTGATGAAGACAAAAATAGCATCGGAGAACCAGTTATGAATTATAAAAAACCAAATGTTGGCAAAAAATCATTCCCTATCGAAACACCGCCAGAAAGTGATGAATTCAATGTTCCAAAACTTGGTCTCCAATGGCAATGGCACGCAAATCCTCAAGTAACTTGGGGTTTTCCAACACCAATGGGATATTACAACTTGAATTGTATTCCTGTGCCAAAGGATTATATCAATCTGTTTGATGTGCCAAATTTACTTTTACAAAAATTTCCTTCAAACGAATTTACAGCTACAACAAAATTAACTTTCAATTCTCGATTTGATGGTGAATACACAGGATTGGTAATTATGGGATTGGATTATAGTTTTTTATGTCTGAAACAAGAAGGCGGAAAATTATATGTTTCTCAAAAGACAGCTTTCAAAGCAGATAAAAAAGGAGTAGAAACCGAAAGCAAACCTGTTGCAATCCAAAACAAAACAGTTTATTTACAAGTAAAAGTAAAAGCTGGAGGAATCTGTACTTTTTTCTATAGCGAAGACGGTCAAAAATTCAACCCAGTTGGAGAAAGTTTTACAGCAAAAGAAGGCAAATGGATTGGTGCAAAAGTAGGTCTTTTGGCATTGAGACAAGGCGTTATAAATGATGCTGGAAGTGCCGCAATTGATTGGTTTAGAATCACAAAACAACAATAAACCCAAAATGAAAAAATTAAAAACTATAATTGCATTCGCTTTACTATTTGTAGTAAACACAGGTGTTCAGGCTCAAGTTCACAATCAAAAATGGGCTTTAATCATAAAAGACAAAGAAAGCGCTTGGTTTGCATCCAATGAAGCGAAATTAGTTGCCGAAAATGTATTGTTATACCAACGCAATATTGGAGGTTGGCCAAAAAACATCCAAATGCAAACTCAATTAACCGAGGCCGAAAAGCAAAAATTAATTGCCCTAAAATCAAGCACGAAAGATGTGACTACGGATAATGGAGCAACCTATCAAGAGATGTTGTTTCTATCAAAAATGTATGCTCAAGTTCAGGATGAAAGATACCAAAAAGCATTTTTGGCCGGTTTAGATTATATTTTAGAAGCACAATATGAAAATGGTGGTTGGCCTCAATTTTATCCCCTAAAAAAAGGATATTATACACACATTACCTTTAATGATGATTCGATGGTCAACATATTGAATGTACTAAAACATTGCATCGACAAAACCGATTACTATTCTATAAAACCCTCAGAAGCTACTATAGAAAGAGCCAAAATCGCTTTCGACAAAGGAATCGACTGCATTTTGAAAACACAATACAACCAAAATGGCGTTCTCACTGCTTGGTGTGCACAACACGACGAAGTGACCTTGCTTCCGGCAAATGCACGCGCTTATGAATTGGCTTCTTTGAGCGGGAAAGAATCAGCTAAAATTGTCTTGCTTTTAATGTCAATCGAAAATCCTTCACCAGAAATAATTACGGCGGTAAATAGTGCGGTAGCTTGGTTCGAAAAAACCAAAATCACTGATTTGAGAGAAGAAAGAGTTGCGGTTCCAAACAGCAAAATTATGGAAAAGGTTATGGTCAAAGACCTGAATGCTACTCCACTTTGGGCGCGCTTTATGGAATTGGAAGACAACACTCCTTTTTTCTGTGACCGTGATGGAATCAAAAAATCGTCTATTGCAGAAATCGGACAAGAACGAAGAACAGGATACGCTTGGTACACCAACGAACCCAAAGAGGTATTAAAAAAATACCCAAGCTGGAAAAAAAAACTGAAGTTGTAACTGAAAAGGCAATTCCAAAGAAAAATACGGCTCCAAAAGACGAATTTAACATCGTTGTTGACAAAAACGGCAACGGTGATTTTACCACAATTCAAGAAGCTGTGAATGCAGCAAAAGCCTTTCCATCCGAAAGAATTACCATTTTTGTTAAGAACGGAGTTTACTATGAAAAAGTAAAAATCCACTCTTGGAATCCTTACATTTCTTTAATTGGCGAAAGCCGAGAAAAAACAATTATCACGTATGACGATTATTTCAACAAAATAAATATCGGCCGAAATAGTACATTTCATACCTACACTGTTTTGATAGAAGGCAATGATTTTATAGCCAAAAATCTAACCATTCAAAACACCTCAGGCGAAGTGGGGCAAGCAGTTGCATTGAATGTGAATGCAAATAGAGTAATCATTAGCAACTGTTCTCTGTTAGGAAATCAGGACACACTTTATACTTCGGGTGAAGGAACCAAGAACTATTTTAAAGATTGTTATATCGAAGGAACTACAGATTTTATCTTTGGAGATGCTACTGTTTTATTCGAAAATTGCACCATTCACAGCAAAAGCAATTCTTATATAACAGCCGCTTCAACACCTCAAAACACTGTATTTGGATATGTTTTCAAAAATTGTAAACTGACCGCCAGTGAAAAAGCAACCGAAGTGTATCTGGGAAGACCTTGGCGAATTTATGCCAAAACGGTTTTTATAAACTGCGAAATGGGCAACCATATAAAACCCGAAGGTTGGCACAATTGGTCAAAACCCGAAGCAGAAAAAACTGCTTTTTATGCAGAATATAATTGCAGTGGAGAAGGCTTTCAACCTGAAAAAAGAGTTTCGTGGTCATATCAACTAAAAAAATCACAGGCAAAAAAATATACCATTGAAAATGTTATGGGATTGAGCTTTTCCAATACAATAAAAGAATCGCTTTCGAAATAAATCAACGCTACGACTAAAATTATGAAATACAAGCTCCTCTTTTTCTTGCTGGTTTCCCTAAATTGTTTGGCCCAAAATAATAGTTTCCCATCCGATTCCGTTGATGCAATTGTCAAACGAATTCAATTGCCTACAATTCCTTCCTATAAAATTGTAGTAACAAAATTGGGCGCTAAAGGCGATTCGATTAGTAATGCCAAACCCGCTTTTGACAAAGCAATGGCACTTTGCAAAAAGAACAACGGAGGCACAATCATTGTTCCAAAAGGAATTTATACACTAAATGGCCCAATTCATTTTGTGAGTAATGTCAAATTACATTTGGAAGACGGTGCAAAAATTCGATTTGGGTCCAATCCAAAAGATTATCCGTTAGTTTTGACCAGTTGGGAAGGCACGATGCTTTATAATTATAGTCCAATGATTTATGGTATTGATGTTGAAAATATAGCCATTACCGGAAACGGAATTATTGATGGCGAAGCCAAAAATACTTGGATAAAATGGAAACCTCTTGAAAAGAAAGACCAACTTTTAACTAGAGAAATGAACCATAAAAATACTCCAATCAAGGAGCGGATTTTTGGCGAAGGCCATTATTTAAGACCGCAATTGATTCAATTTGTCAACTCCAAAAACATTCTCATCGAAAATGTCCAAATAGAAGATTCCCCATTTTGGTGTGTCCATTTGTTAAAAAGTAAAAGCATCACAATCCGTGGAATAAAATACAATGCACACAACAATAATAATGACGGCATTGACCCCGAATATTCCAGCGATATTTTAATCGAAAACGTTCTGTTCGATAATGCCGACGACAATGTGGCTATTAAAGCCGGAAGAGATGACGAAGGCAGAATTAATTCCAACACGCCATCAGAAAATATCGTGATTAGAAATTGCGAATTCAAAGGTTTGCACGCCATTGTCATTGGAAGCGAAATGTCGGCCGGAGTTCGAAATGTATATGTCGAAAACAGCAAATTCCGAGGTTATTTAAAGAGAGGGATTTTTATAAAAACCAATTCTGATCGTGGAGGTTACATCAAAGACATTTATTTCAAAAACTTGGCGTTCGGAAAAGTGGAAGACTGCATTTATATTACGGCCAATTATCACGGAGAAGGTGTCGGATTATTCCCTTCAAAAGTTTCCGATATTTCTTTTTCCAATATCAGTTGTATCGAAACTACAAACACGGGGATTGTAATCGAAGGATATCCAAACAAAAAAGTGGAAAATATCAAACTGGACAACATAAACATCCAATCTGCAAAAAACGGAATGACCATTACAAATACTGAAAATGTCACAACAACTGAAGTTGTAATTGGTGAAAAAGCAACGATTCCAACAGCTATAAAATAAATTCATTAAACTAAAGATTATGATACGGATTTCAATTTTACTACTATTAATTTCGCTAAACTGCTTGGCTCAAAAACCAACCATTTATGGCATTGGCGATTCTACAATGGCCAATAAAATAAAACCTGACGAAAACCCGGAACGCGGTTGGGGACAAATGTTACCACTCTTTTTCAATGATAATATAACCATCGATAATAGAGCCGTAAATGGCAGAAGCACCAGAAGTTTTATAGCTGAAAAGCGTTGGGATGCTATTTATAAAATACTAAAACCTGGCGATTACGTTTTCATACAATTTGGTCATAATGATGCCAAAGAAAAAGATTCATTGCGTTACACCAATCCGCACACTGCTTATCGCCATAATTTGATTCGTTTTGTAAAAGAATCTAGAGAAAAGGGTGCAACTCCTATAATCTTTTCGTCAATAGCTCGAAGAAATTTTAATGAAAATGGAGTCTTAATAAGTACTCACGGAGATTACACTTTGGAAGCCCGCTTAGTTGCACAAGAATACAACGTAACTTTCATTGATTTAGAATATTATACTGAATTATTGGAGCAATCGTATGGTCCCGAGAAATCAAAGCAATTGCACTTGCATTATAAAGCGGGTGAAATTCCTTATTACAAAGAAGATAAAGCCGATGACACTCATCTAAATATCAAAGGAGCCACTGAAATTGCAAAAATAGCTATTGAGGAGTTGGAAAAAACCAAAATCGATTTAGTCAAATATCTTAGGAAATAAATTCATTAGAATATCGTAAACAACAAATTAAAAGTATTACTTTTTTAAAATTACTTCCCTTTTTGAAAGCGAAACTTCTACTATTTATTTTTATATATCAAAAATAAATATATCTTTGTAATCGATTGCATTAATATAAAAATTCAACTATTTTACTAAATGTGATTAAAGTTTTGGATATACAATTCATTAAAATACCTTTCAAAATGAAAAAAATAATTTTATTCTTTACCATCTTATTTATTCAGTCTGCTTCAGGTCAAAATTATTATATGGCGAGCCCACAAGGCTTTGGAGCTGCCGCTACAGGAGGAGGGAATCCCACAGTTTCTAATACGGTAACAGTTTCAACCTATAACGCATTAAAAACAGCTCTAACATCAACCACCGTTGCTAATTCTGTAATTTTAGTATCTGGGACTATCGACTGTGACTATACCAGTGTTTTGTTGACCAACAAGACTATTATAGGATTGCCTGGAGCAAGACTAAGAAACAATAAAATAACGCTCACTTCTAATCCTCCATCCGCCAGTGATTCTTCAACATCGGCAGCAAATTCAGGAATTCTTTATATAAAAGCAGGTTCGAACAATGTAATTATTAGAAACCTTATTTTTGAAGGCCCTGGTGCTTTTGATTGTGATGGACGAGACAATCTTACTAACGAAGGTAGAAATATTTGGGTAGATCACTGCGAGTTTCAAGACGGAATGGATGGTAATTTTGACATTAAGGGACAGGCTGACAACACCACGGTTTCTTGGTGTAAATTCACCTATTTAAAACCAGCGATTGCTGGCGGTTCAGGGGGTTCTGCTGACCATCGTTTTTCAAATTTAGTAGGATCAGCAATTGATGATATGCCTTCTTCTGATGGTAGATTCAGTGTAACTTTTCAAAATTGTTATTGGGCAGAAGGTTGTAAAGCCCGAATGCCAAGAGCCAGAAACGCCGAATTACACGTGTTAAATTGTTATTACAAAACCAGCGTTTCAGGAGCTTCGGCTGTTGGATTGGGTGCCGGAAACAGTGGAACAACTTGTTATGTTGAGAATAGTAATTTTGAACAAATAACCTCCATTTCGAGTCCTGTTAACGAAGGTTCCGGAACCACTTCCGTAAAATTTGATGGTTGCACTAAAGGAATAATCCCAACAGCAGTAACCGGTCTGGACAAACTGACCGCTACAAAACCAACATACAGTTACTCAGTTCTTCCTGTTTCAGATGTAGTAACTTTTATTCCAAATGCAACTTGTGGAGCTGGAGCAACATTAAGCGTTACAGCACAAGGAGTGATTTCGACAGCCTGTCCTAATTTAGGTGTTGAAGATCACAAATTGAAGTTAGGTGAATTTTATCCAACAGAAGTTGACACAATAGTAAACATTAATTTATCTGATACTGTTTCAGGCGATTCAGTTATAAATATATATTCTATTTCTGGCGAAAAAATAGTGTCTTATTCAAAAAATGTAACTTCCTCTGAAAAATTATCACTGGATGTTTCCAACTTATCTAAAGGTTTGTATTTGTGCAATTTAACAATTGGAGGAATTGCAACTACTTGGAAATTTATTAAGAAATAAAATTATTTTCGGAAGCAATCCGAATGCTAAATTTTAGGCATCTCAATACTAAAAAAGCCACTTTTCAGTGGCTTTATGTATTTTAAAATAAAGTGATTTGTCCGTCGTCGTCTAGCTGAATGTCACCTTCTTCAATCTCAGTATTACCTATTACTTCCAATTCTTCCGGAACCACTTCTTCTGGCTCTTCATAAGGCAAAGGTTCGAGAAGATTAACTTGCTTTAACTTATCAGTTGTCAATTGATTTCCGAGAGCTTTAAATCCTTTCACGGCAATAAAATTCTCGATGTCAACCAATTGATTTTCTTTTTGAACGCCTTTCACTTTCGTGAAAACCAATTCGGCCATCGGGCGATAATCGGTAGAGACAATTTCCAATTGTGATTTTGGATGTTCCGTGATAAAGCTTTCTTCTTTCCCTTCGGTTTCCACCAAAAAACGTTTTACGTAGTACCGTTCTTTTTCACCATCATAATAAATGGCAGAAACCGGTTTCTTCGGATGCCATTTCTCCAAAACCACCATATCTTCATCGAAATGTGTAGATAATTCTGGAATAATGACTTTCAATTTTCCAGTTTGTGAAATCACCAATATCTTGTCGTTGGGTCTAAATTCCCCAAGCAATTCTCCTCTGGCATCAACGTTCAATCTTTGGACGGTATCGTCAAACCAAATTTTTCTTGGTTTCAAGGTCGAAATTCCTTTTTCCTTGATTTCGATTTTCTTGATTGGATATTTGGAAACCAAATTCCCTTTGGAAGCACGTCCTTTTATGGCAATATTAGCAAAATCTACGTCCCATTTCAGCTTTTTGATGCTTCCTATTTGACGCAATAAAATGGTAATAACCTCGGCTTCTCCATTTGGATTACAGGTAAAATAAAGAATCTGTGACCCTTTAGTTTCATTGGTCAAATCGTATAATTTATCCCGTGTAACTCCCGAAACATTGAAACGTTTTATGTAAGCTGGACCCGATTTTCCATCACGGTAAATCATATTGTAAATCGTACGCTTGTCGCTTTTGTCAAAAACGGCAACGTGAATGATGTCTTTTCCAACAAATTTCTTTTCATCGACTTTACAAATCATCATTTTTCCATCGCGAAGAAAAACTATTACATCATCGATATCAGAGCAATCCGTAACATATTCGTCCTTCTTTAATCCGGTTCCAATGAAGCCTTCTTCCCTATTTACGTACAGTTTTGTGTTTCTCAAAGCTACTTTTGTAGCTTCGATATTATCAAAACTGCGCAATTCGGTTTGGCGCTCGCGACCTTTTCCATATTTCTCTTTTAAACGTGTGAAATAAGTGATTGCAAAATCGATAAGATTGTCTAAATGATGTTGCACTTCTTTCATTTCGTCTTCCAACTTAGCGATAAAATCATCTGCTTTATCCGAATCGAAACGCGTAATACGAATCATCGGGATTTGCGTTAATCGCTGTAAATCATCGTCGTTAATTTCCCTGACGAATGATTTTTTGAAAGGCTCAAATCGGTCGTACATATAAACATACAAAGATTCTCTATCCGAATACAATTTGAAATCAATGTACATTTCTTCCCGAATGAATATTTTTTCCAAAGTAGAAAAATGCCATTTGTTTTTTAATTCCTCTAATTGAATTTCTAATTCTTGTCGAAGCAAATCAACGGTTCGTTCCGTCGAAATTTTCAGCATATGAGAAACCCCAACAAACAGCGGTTTGTTATCTTCAATCACGCAACCCAATGGTGCCACCGATGTTTCGCAAGCCGTAAAAGCAAACAATGCATCGATAGTTTTATCTGGAGAAACGCCTGGAAAAAGATGAATTAATATCTCAACATCAGCTGCGGTATTGTCTTCGATTTTTTTGATTTTGATTTTCCCTTTTTCATTGGCTTTCAAAATACTGTCAATCAAAGTGGTAGTATTGGTCGAAAACGGAATTTGGGTAATCACCAAAGTATTTTTGTCTAACTGTGCAATTTTGGCACGAACACGAACACGTCCACCACGCATTCCATCATTATAATTAGAAACATCCGCAATTCCTGCAGTTTGAAAATCCGGGAAAAGTGTAAAAGATTTTCCCTTCAATATTTTTATGGAAGCGTCAATCAATTCATTAAAATTATGCGGCAAGACTTTCGTGGAAAGTCCTACGGCAATACCTTCGGCACCTTGTGCTAAAAGCAACGGAAATTTTACGGGGAGATTATTGGGTTCGGCACGACGTCCATCATAAGAAACGCCCCAATCGGTAATTTTTGGAGAATACAAGACTTCCAAAGCGAATTTCGACAAACGAGCTTCAATGTAACGAGAAGCAGCAGCGCTATCGCCAGTGAGGATGTTTCCCCAGTTTCCCTGACAATCTATCAACAATTCTTTCTGGCCAATTTGCACCATTGCATCACCAATACTCTGATCTCCGTGCGGGTGATATTGCATTGTGTGACCAACGACATTCGCCACTTTATTGTAACGACCATCATCCAATTCCTTAAGCGAGTGCATAATACGGCGTTGAACGGGTTTAAAACCGTCCTCAATAGCGGGAACTGCACGCTCCAAAATCACATACGAAGCATAATCTAAAAACCAGTCTTTGTACATTCCTGTAACTTTGGTAATGGTATCGTTTCCTTCGTCGTTATTTTCGTAAAAATGCTGCATCCCACTAGAAGTTTTTATGTCTTCAAAACCTTCTTCATTCGCAGATTCGTTTAACTCTTCGTTGCTTTCGTCTTCGTTTGGAATTATGTTATCTTCTTCTTCGTCTTTCATTTATTTTACACTATGTAACATTTAAAAATTCAAGGGTTCATTATAAAAAATGTCTAAACTATCAACAAATCTTTTTTCAGCTTTAACTATTTCTCCTCTTCTCAAATTAAGAACCAACTTCACCGATTCATCAGTACCGTCATATATATTAACCATTTCAGAAGTAATAAATAATTCTGATTTCTCATTATTTAATAATGATGTGTAATCATTCCTTTGTTTCCTATTTTTAGTTAAATTGATAAATCGAATTAAGTTTTCATCAAAAACTTTTTTCTCTTTTATTATAGGAACAAAATTTTCAGATGAATTCTCTTTTTGAGGTTTTGGAAACAAATGCCCAAATTCAATCCTTTCAATATTTTTATTTCCTCTATTAGACAAAACATCTCTAATCCCTGCGGAATAGTTTATCATAAATAGAGCAAGAGACTTTGCTCTAACGCTAGCCATATTTATTTTCTCTGGAAAATCTAAAGTATACAAAGTCTCATTTCTATCATAATAGACCGGGTCAATTTCATCATCTAAAATGAATTTTTGAAAACGTTGATAAGCAAAGCGTTGCTTACTCAAATTACTTGTAAAATAATTAGAATAAGTAGTTATCCAAAACCATTTCTTTAATTTAAGAATTTGCTTCTCTGAGGGATATTCAATTTTGTTAAAAAAATCTGTCAGAAAAATTAATTGAATGTTATATGGTAATAATTTACTATCTAAAACATACAATTCATTAAAAAGGAAATCTACTGCTCTCTCAATATTTATAAAAGCTTTTCTAGATACATCAATAAATTTATTTTTAGAAGCTAACTCTTCAAGTTTCTTTGATGTACTCGCAACATCAAAATAAACCACTTCATCCTCAAATGTATTTAACACACATTGCAAGATTAGCTCTCTTTTATTCTTTCTATCTTCTTTGGTTACAAAAAAATTATACTTTGCCAATTTTTGCAACAATTGATCTATTTCACTACCAAATCTGAAGTTTTGCTCTTTATTAAAACTTAATGCGGAGACTTTCCAGTCATCAGAAATTATTTCCCCCCTTGAATTAAGTCTTGAAAAAATTTCTACAGCCTCTTTTATTGATCCACCAATCAAATCAATAGATGGAATATCATAACTTGAAATTTTTGAACCGAAATTTTTATACCTATTAATGAACTCTTTCTTTTCAAATTCAGAAAAATTTAATTGCATTAATGAAACTGAAAAATCATAAAAATTATCCCCGTCAGTAAAGAAATATAATGGTATTTGAAAAATTTCTAATTCAGTTTTAGTTTTCCTATTAAATTCAAACTTATCATCTCTTAAATTATAAACGATATCAAATTTATCTTTCCATTCCTTTTCATTCTTTTTCAAATGAGTTTTTCTTGAATCTACAAAACATCCGAACAATGTAGATAATCTTTGATATCCATCAAGAATATAATAAAATTCAGATTTATTATTTTCTAAAAAATAACCCCCAATTGTTTGAAGTTCCTCATCAATAAGATTTGACTTTGTATCGTAACTTGGTTGCCAAAAAAGAACCGAGCCAATTGGATAACCATTCTTCAAACTATCTAATAATTCAATTTTTTTATCATTTTTCCAAACAAAATCCCTTTGAAAGGGAGGAACTTGTATTTTTCCTTCTTCAAAATCTAATAAATATTGAAATAATCGTCTGACTCTAGTATTAATTTGTAAATTACTCATAACAATCTCTTTATTTCATTTACAATATGCTCAAATTCATTTTTACCACCTATATATTTAGGTTGATGTGATATTCTTTTTAACATATTTTCTTTGTCAGCATCAGCAAATAATTTAGAAAATTCTCTTTTAAACTTTTCTCCTTTTTTATAAATATCTAAATCACTTCCATTTTTTAATATCTTAAAAGCTGGGTCAGAAATTTTATCAATAGCATAAAATTCTTTAATTTCATTTTTCCAATCTCTATCCGATTTGTTTTTTTTAAAACCATTTTCTAAATCAAAAAAATCTTTTTGATCTTCTTCCAAATCAATATAATTACTAAAATAATTACTTTCAAGACTATTCAAAATATTATCTGGTATATAATTTTCTTTTTCCCTTTTATATAGAATATGGTATGGTATTTTTTTATCGTCCATAAATTTATACTTGTGCTCTGAAACTACATCTGTTAGATATTTTTTATCACTGTCAATAATTACAAAATATCTTAAGTACTTTTCTTTTGGCTTTACAAATTCCTTATTCCTTAAAGAATTTTCGATTTTCCCATTAATAACTTGTTCTGCTGATGACCCTGCTGCCATACCAAATTCCCACCAAATTTGCTTTCTAGAATTTTCTAACTCATCACTATTATCAAAATTCCTGATAATTGCATTAATAAAAGGAGGTTCGTATTCAACATTTTCAACCAAAACGATTAAAGGCTGATTTAAATATAAATAAGCTTCTTTCGGAGAAAAAAAATCTTGAGTATTTTCATTTGATATAGTGATCAAAAGTCTATTACTATCCTTACGAACAGAAGATTTTATAAATTCATTAATTAACTTCAGATCTCTAGAATTTAATTCCTCTACAGCCCAAGAAGACTTCATAAATGCCTCTATATCATCATAATCATCTAATATTAATTGATGACGATCTTGTCTAAAAAAACCGAGAATATCATTCAAATTATCATAATTTGAAGAATCGTCAAAAATATCCTTATGAATTCGAACTAGCATTTTCTCTGTCTTTTTGAGCTTTTCTTAATTTAATTACTTCATCCAAACTCTCATTAAAAACATTATCTGGCCAATCTTCTATTTCTCCATCATCTTCAATAAAAATCTCTTTTAAATTACTACAAAACTCATTTTCATCATAATCTACATAATATATTTTAACCTCATCTTTAGATATTGTTTTATCGGCAATTAATCGTTGTATCCTTAGAATAAAATTTTCAGAATGTGTTTCAATTAAATATCTTCTCCTATTATCCTCATTATAAGAATCTACAAATCTTTCGGCTAAATTACCATGTGCAGCAGGATGTAAATGTGTCTCAGGTTCTTCAATTATTATAAGAGTTTCATCTTCGACAGGCATAAACGAACGAACAATAAGTGGTAATGATTGTTTAATACCTGAACCTGTATTAAAAATATTTATTGGCTTAATATTCTTATTATACAATACTATCTCATAAGATTTCGTAGTCCCTGATATATCTTTAACAGCCAATTTCCAACCTTCAAAATTTTCATCAAACCATTCACTAATCTTACTTAATATGGGATTTGATAATTGACTATATTGAGCTAGTAATTTATAAGCATTTTCTCCATTTGCTCCTATTTTACTATATTCTCCATAAATATCACTAAACTGATTATCTGGGTAAAATCTAATTGAATCTATATAATCATAATCAAACTTGAAGTCTATTTGTTTTACAATATCATTAATCAAAAAACCTTTTATTTTTGTTGATTTATCAATATTAATTTCATTTCCATTATAAATATATTTTGTAATATTAATTTTATCAAATCTATCTCCCGTTATTGAAACTTGAACGTTATTAGTAATACTACTTATTTCAAATTCTAACGCTTCACCTGTAATTTCTCTATTATAAAACAAGTCCTCATATGAAAGACCAATTTTCACCCCACTATTCTCTAACAAAATTGGTGCGTTAAAATCTGCATCTAAACTCGCTGAAATCATAGTTGGCAACTTCAAAACAGCACTCTTTCCACTATTATTTTTACCAATCAAAATTGTAATTGGTTTTAATTCTAGTGTTTGCTTTTCTTTAAAAAGCTTATAATTTTTAAACGATATTTTATTAATCATTTTGTTAATTTATTTTTATCAGTTACAAATCTAACTAATATTAAATGTTTATTCTATTTATGATACTCTTTGATATTTTAAAAACTCTAAAATATAAGGATCTTTAATTATGTCTTTTGGCTTCTCTATAATCTGACCTTGTTCCGAAAGTTTCAAAACTCCTTCCTTGTCTCGGCTTAAAGCTAATCTTGTGTAAAGCGCCGAATCATATTGACGTTTTAGTTCTCTTAAACTCCATCTATACTTAATTGCTTCAATTTCATAAAATTTCCTCTCTTTTAATTCATCTATATTCATCAAAAAAATATAATGAGACCAAGTCAAGATGAAATTTAAAGTGACTTTAGGTAATTCCGTTAGACCTTCATTTTTGAAAATACTAGACACTGTCTCGTATTTTTGATCGTTTTTCATAGAAATACTAGACACTGTCTCGGAAATTGAATACGTCAAATACAATTTCCGCATATTCTGCAAATTATCCACAGAAAAACCTTTACCAAACTCATTCGTCAACTGTTCCGAAAGTCCTTTTAGAATTTGTTTTCCGTATTCAGCTCGGTCTTTTCCGCTTTGTTCTTCTTCGACAATCATTCTTCCAATTTCGAAATAAGTGCAAACCATTGTTGAATTTACAGTACGCAAAACTTGTTGTCGAGCATTTTGCAATAACTCGGCTACTTGCTGGAATAAAATTTTATTATGAAGGTCTTTTGACAAATTTTATGTTTTAAAACTATTTCTAACTTGCTTCAATCGTATCTAATTCCACCTTCAAATTCTTGATGATAAATTCTTGTCTGTCCGGTGTATTTTTTCCCATATAGAAAGACAACAATTGCTCTACCGAAGTATTTTTATCCATCATAATCGGATCCAATCGAATGGTTTCTCCAATAAAATTCTTGAATTCGTCTGGCGATATTTCTCCCAATCCTTTAAATCGAGTAATTTCTGGTTTTGGTTTTAATTTTTCTATGGCATCTTTACGTTCTTCATCCGAATAACAATAAATAGTTTCTTTCTTGTTTCGAACCCTGAACAATGGTGTTTGCAAAATATACAAATGTCCTTCCTTTATTAATTCCGGAAAAAATTGTAGAAAGAATGTAATCAACAATAATCGAATGTGCATTCCGTCGACATCGGCATCGGTAGCGATTACAATGTTGTTGTAACGCAGATTTTCCATATCGTCTTCAATATCCAAAGCCGCTTGCAACAAGTTGAATTCCTCGTTTTCATACACAATTTTCTTGCTCATTCCGTAGGAATTCAAAGGCTTTCCTCTCAAACTGAAAACCGCTTGGGTGTTCACATCACGTGATTTGGTGATGGAACCTGAAGCTGAATCACCCTCAGTAATGAAAAGTGTACTTTCTAAATTCCTTGGGTTTTTTGTATCGGTCAAATGCGCACGACAATCGCGTAGTTTCTTGTTGTGCAAATTTGCTTTTTTGGCTCGGTCTTTCGCTAATTTTCGAATGCCGGAAAGTTCTTTACGTTCCCGTTCGGCTTGCATAATTTTGCGTAACAAAGCATCGGCAGTTGCCGGATTTTTATGCAAATAACTGTCTAATTTGTTTTTTACAAAATCATTGACGAAAGTACGAACCGATGGCATTCCCGGTTCCGAACCCATATCGGTTGAACCTAATTTGGTTTTGGTTTGTGATTCGAAAACCGGTTCCATTACTTTGATGCTAATGGCCGTAACAATAGATTTTCGTACATCCGAAGCTTCAAAAGGTTTGTTGTAAAATTCTCTTATAGTTTTAACAATGGCTTCACGATAGGCGGCCAAATGCGTTCCTCCTTGTGTGGTATTTTGTCCGTTGACAAACGAATGGTATTCCTCGCTGTATTGTGTCTTACTGTGTGTCAAGGCAATTTCAATATCGCCTTCTTTTAAATGTATAATTGGATATTCTAAATCCTCGACATTAATGGTTTCTTCCAATAAATCTTTCAATCCATTTTCAGAAAAATATTTTTCGCCGTTGAATATTATGGTCAAACCATTGTTGAGATAACAATAGTTTTTGAGCATTTTGATTATGTATTCATAACGGTATTTGTAATTTTTGAAAATCGCTTCGTCTGGAATAAAAGTAACTTTGGTTCCTTTTCGTTTGGTAGTTTCAATAATATCTTCC